>SYDB01000174.1 GCA_005786815.1 Burkholderiales bacterium | reverse complement strand
GTTAAGCACGCAGCTCTGAAACACCACCCATATAAGGCCGTAGCGCTTCAGGCACGCTGATACTCCCATCTGCTTGTTGGTAGTTTTCTAAAACAGCAACTAGGGTGCGTCCTACTGCTAATCCTGAACCATTGAGGGTGTGTACGAGTTCATTTTTACCTTGTGCATTTTTAAAACGCGCTTGCAAACGGCGCGCTTGAAAAGCCTCGCAATTAGAAACAGAGCTGATTTCGCGATAGGTATTTTGCGCAGGCAACCACACTTCTAAATCGTGGGTTTTACTAGCACCAAAACCCATGTCTCCGGTGCACAAGGCCATCACGCGGTAAGAGAGTTTTAGCTTTTGCAAAATAGCCTCCGCATGTGCAGTCATGTCTTGCAAGGCTTGCTCGCTGTGATCAGGGTGCACGATTTGCACCATCTCCACTTTGTCAAACTGGTGTTGACGTATCAAGCCGCGCGTATCGCGCCCTGCACTACCAGCCTCTGATCTAAAACAAGGTGTGTGCGCCGTCAACTTGAGTGGCAAATCACTTTCTGCCAACACCACATCACGAACAAAGTTGGTGAGCGTGACTTCGCTGGTGGGAATTAAGTACAGCGCATGATTTTCGGCAGACTCGCCTTCTTGGCCGCCTTTTTTGGCGGCGAATAAATCTTCTTCAAACTTGGGCAACTGGCCTGTGCCGCGCAGCGTATCGCCATTGACGATGTAAGGGGTGTAACACTCGGTGTAGCCATGTTCTTGGGTTTGCACGTCGAGCATGAATTGTGCGAGTGCACGATGCAAGCGGGCAATTTGTCCTTTCATTACTGTAAAGCGAGAGCCAGAGAGTTTCACACCCATGTCGAAATCCAGTCCCAGTGGCTCGCCTAAATCCACGTGGTCTTTAGGTGAGAAAGCCAATGGCTGCGGGTCTTTACCAGTGGGGCTCCAGCGACGCAACTCCACATTGCCATGTTCGTCGCCACCTACAGGCACACTCTCATTGGGTAAATTTGGAACTGCAAGCAGAAGGGTTTGTAAATCTACTTGCAAGATATCAAGACGCGCAGCAGATTGCTCTAGTTCGGTTTTGATATCAGCTACTTGTGCCATTTCAGCATCGGCACTTTCGCCTTTTGATTTGCGAATACCAATCTGTTTAGACACGGCGTTACGAATAGATTGCAATTCCTCAGTTCGGGTCTGCAATGTTTTGCGCTCATTCTCTAACGTTTGAAATACTTCAACATTTAAAAAAACCTGCGGTGACTTTCGGGTTTCTAATCGAGCAATGACTTGGGGTAGGTCGCGACGCAGCAGGGTGATGTCTAACATTTACTTCAATCCTTTAGGCAAGGGAAATTTAATAGTCTCTTGAATACCATCCAAAGTCCGCACTGACACTGCGCCTAAAGAACGAATACGGGTGATAACCTCTTGCACCAAGATATCTGGCGCTGAAGCGCCAGCCGTTAGACCAACGCGGATCTTGCCCTCGAACCATTCTGGTTGAAGTTCGGCTGCGGTATCAACCATATAGCTCTCCGCACCACAGCGTTGCGCTACATCACGCAGGCGGTTGCTGTTGGAACTGGTAGGACTGCCTACAACGATGACCAAATCAACTTCTGCACTCAGCACTTTGACAGCATCTTGTCTATTCTGGGTCGCATAACAGATGTCTTGCATTTTTGGGCGACGAATATTTGGAAAGCGCGCCACGACAGCCTCTGTAATTTCAGCTGCATCGTCCACGCTCAAAGTGGTTTGCGTCACAACGGCAAGGCGATCGGTTTGTTTGGGTTGGATGATCGCAACGTCTGCAACGTCTTCCACCAAATAAATGCCATCTACCAACTGGCCCATCGTGCCTTCTACTTCAGGATGACCTCTGTGGCCAATCATCACGAACTCAAAGCCCTCTTTGTGCAACTTGGCGACTTCTACATGCACCTTGGTAACCAAGGGACAAGTGGCATCAAACACAGTAAAACCACGGCGCGTCGCTTCAGCCTCTACTGATTTAGGCACCCCGTGTGCGCTAAAGACCAAAGTGGCGCCAGCCGGTACGTCGTTCAGATCTTCAATGAATATCGCACCACGACTCTTGAGGTCATCCACCACATAGGTATTGTGAACAATCTCATGGCGCACATACACGGGTTTACCAAATTTCAGCAGCGCCCGGTCGACGATTTCTATGGCGCGGTCAACGCCTGCACAAAAGCCCCGAGGTTCGGCCAATACGATTTCTTTAAAGTTTTGCATAGTAGTCTCTACAAAATTCCGATGACTTGCACTTCAAACGTGACGGCTCGGCCTGCAAGCGGGTGGTTGAAGTCAAACAAGACCGAGTCATCTGTCACTTTCTGAATAGCACCTGCAAAAGATCCTTGGCCAGTGGGTGCAGGAAACTGAACCACATCACCAACAGCATATTGCGCATCTGTTTCGCCCATTTCGAGGAGCAATTTTTTACTGACCCATTGCTGCATGTCAGGATTGCGCTCACCAAAGGCTTCGCCTGCTACCAATTCAAAGGTGGCGTGAGCGCCTTCTTCTAGGCCCAGCAAACGTTGCTCAACTGCTGGCGACAAAGCACCGGCCCCAATAGACAAAGTGGCGGGCTTACCAGAAAACGTATTGATCACGTCACCTTGCGGTCCCGAAAGTCGGTAGTGCAAGGTCAAAAAAGATCCGTGGCCGATGGTAGGGTGATGGGTTGAAACTGACATGACGTAATGGATTGACAGAATGCCTATTGTAGAAAGCTCCAGCTCAGATGAAAGACACGGTATCGATCCAGCAATTACCGCCAGATATGCGGCCACGCGAGAAAATTTTAGCGCTCGGGCCCGCGTCCTTGACCGACACCGAGTTGTTGGCCTTATTACTACGCACAGGCGTTGCTGGAAAACCTGTATTTGATTTGGCACGAGACCTCTTGCGAGGGTTCAGAGGATTTGCAGGTCTGATCCACGCCAATGCGCAAGAGTTAAAAAGCTTCAAAGGTATGGGCGGCACTGCGAAGCGGGCACAATTGCTAGCAGTTCTTGAGATTTCGCGTCGCGCATTGACGCAAGAGATGCGAGTGAACGAGGTGATGCACTCGCCCGCTGTGGTCAAGCAATATTTACAACTCGAGTTAGCCCAACTCAAACATGAGGTGTTTGCCGTGCTTTTTTTAGATGCCCAAAATCGCTTGCTGTCCTACCAGCCGATGTTTCTTGGCTCGCTGTCCCAAGCCATGGTGTATCCACGCGAAGTAGCGAAAACCGCGCTCACACTCGGCGCCAATGGTGTAGTGCTGGCACATAACCATCCCAGTGGTTCCATACGCCCATCCAAAGAAGATATGGAACTCACCAAAACCATGCAAGAAGCCTTGGGAGTCATTGACGTCACCGTTCGCGACCACATCATCGTGGCACAAGGTAAATATTTATCGATGGCAGAGGAAGGCTTGATATGAAGTCCAAGTCTTTGCAAGATCTTGATGCCATGCGTAAAAAACTAGCAGATAACGCCAAGGCAAAAGAACTAGCAGAACAAGCACGTATCGAAGCGGAAAAGCGCGCTGAGGCTGAACGCAATTTATTTACGCGCGCAGTGGGCAAAGTGGCGCCTATCGCTAATCAAGAACGCGTGTGGTCGCCACCCCAACGACCCACCCCTCGGCCTTTACAGCAAGACTTAGACGATGAGGCCGTGATGCACGAGAGTATGAGCGACGAGTTCGATATCAGCACACTGCTAGACGCTGACGATCAACTAAGTTTTAGACGCCCTGGCATTGGTACCGATGTCACACGCAAACTACGTAAAGGCGAATGGAGCATCCAAGGGCAGATTGATTTACATGGTTTGCGTAGCGACGAAGCACGCAATGCCATGGGGCAATTTATCCGAGACGCCAAACGTATGGGGTGGCGCTGTGTGCGCGTGGTGCACGGCAAAGGTTTGGGCTCTCCGGGTAAAGAGCCTGTTCTGAAATCGAAAGTGCAACGCTGGCTGGTACAAAAAAAAGAGGTGTTAGCTTTTGTACAAGCCAAGCCTTCTGATGGAGGGGGTGGTGCGCTAGTGGTGCTTCTAGGTCCAAGCTGAACAATACACAGCGTAAATTAATTAGCTCAACCTAGTTAATCGCTAATTTTTGACAACAGATTGCCCTTGCTTTTTAAACCGACTGCGCTTGCCGCAAAGTCTGAACAACGGGTCGTCTTAGCACCTCACGCAAACCCCACCAACCTGCTGCCAAGGCTAGCAATGCGCCGACCACAGCACCTATCAAAGGCACCCAAGGACTAGGGCTCCAACTAAATTCAAACGCATAGCGCGCCAAACCCCAGCCCATCGCAACTGCCACACTGGTAGCTAAAAATCCAGCCAACGCACCCACACCTGCCAATTCCGCGCGTTGCACTTGCGCCAACAAACGGTTCGATGCACCCAAGGCACGCAACACCGCATATTCACGCGCCCGTTCTTCGCGCGTTGCTGTAACTGCAGCAAACAACACCACTAAGCCAGTAGCCAGCGTGAATAAGAATAAAAATTCCACCGCGCCCACCACTTGTTCCAGAACGCCCTGCACTTGTTTTAGTGCTGCGCCCATATCAACATTGGTCACATTGGGGAACTGCTTGAGTAAGTTGTTGTCAAACCCCTGAATTTCTGGCGCACGAAACGCTGCAATGTAGGTAGTGGGTACATCGTCCATTTGGCCGCGTGGAATGATGACAAAGAAATTCACGCGCATCGATGACCAATCGACATGCCTAATGGAGGTGATACGCGATTCGTACAAAAGGCCTGCGATATCAAAGCGCAATACATCCCCCAGTTTCAGGCCAAGGGTTTTGGCCAGTAACTCGTCTACGCTCATCGCATTAGGTTCTTCGGGTTGCCACTCGCCTGCAACGATGGGGTTATTCACTGGCAGTGAGTCGCTGAAAGTCAAATTAAATTCTCGGTCAACGAAGCGCTTGGCGCGTTCCTCTGCATAGTCTTCGGCGCTCACACCTTGGCTATTTACCGCGACCAAACGTCCGCGCACCATGGGGTGCCAATCGAAGTCGCTTACATTCGCTTGTTTCAATGCGTCTAAAAAAGCTTGCGATTGCGCCGGTTGGATATTGATCACGAAACGATTAGGCGCATTAGCTGGCGTTGCGTTGCGCCAACTACTAATTAAATCGGTTCGTAACAATACCAACAACGCCAAAGCCAACAAACCAACGGCCAAAGCACTGACCTGCACCATGGCGTAAGCAGGCCGCGCGCTAATTTGCCGAGTGGCCAACATCAACCAAGCCGGTGATTTACCCTCGGTCACGCAACTGCGCAATAACTTCACAGCCAACCAAGCCATGCCAGCAAACACCAATACCGCGCCAGCAAAACCAACGACCACCATCAAGCCCAACTTCACGTCTCGGCTGGCTACTACCAACAAAACGGCAAAGCCCAATAAGCCCATAGCACTCACAACCCAAGTGACTGCTTTTGGCTCACCCATTTCACGACGCATGACGCGCAAGGCAGGAACGCTTGCTAGTTGCAACACGGGCGGCAATCCGAACGCTAACAACAAGGTCAGTCCTGTGGCCCATCCATAGACAACAGGCCACCAAGTTGCGGCAGGTAAAGCCGTTTCTACCAAGCCAGCGAGTAATTGAACAAACACAAAATGCACGCAGAAACCCAATAACAAACCGATAGCACTGGCAAACAAACCCACACACACAAACTCAGCGCAATAAGACATTGCAATTTGTTTTTGACGCAAGCCTAAAACTCGCAACATCGCGCAGTCGTCCAAATGCTTGGAAGCAAATGACCGAGCAGCCAACGCAACAGCGACAGCGCTGAGCAAGGCTGCCAACAAAGCGACCAGATTTAAAAACTTACCCGCACGGTCTAAGGTCTGGCGCATTTCAGGGCGACCAGTGGACAGGGACTCCACCCGCACACCACGCACTTGCGGTAGCTTGACATGCTCTTGCGCCCACGTAACGAAACGCTCCACAGTTTCTGGCTCACCCACCACAGCAAAACGCCACGTGATACGACTGGCGGGTTGCACCAAGCCAGTAGCGTCTAAATCTGCACGGTGCATCATCACGCGAGGCGCGAAATTCATAAAACCTGCGCCGCGATCCGGCTCTTGCAGTAACACACCGCCAACAGTCAAGCGCTTATCCCCAAGCCAGAGATGGGCACCTACTTGTAAACCTAAGGCGTCTAAAGCGCTAGCTTCTGCCCACACCTCACCCGGTTGGGGGATTTTTTGTAAGTGACTTTTTTTCTTAGAAGTAGTTTTAGTTTCTTGCGAAATTGGCGTTTTGTTGTCTTGCGCAGCATGGGCTGATTCAGAACCAACAGTGTTGGCAACAGTCGTTGCATATTTAAGTTGTCCACGCAAAGGGTAACCATCGTCTACAACTTTCAGTGCGATCAATCGACTTTTGCCAGCACTGCTGTCTTCTCCAGAAGTTTCTCCACGCGCCATCGTAGGAAAACTCAAGGTGGTGACAGTTTCTAACCCTAGATTTTTGGCTTGCTTGATAAATTCATTCGGTGTTGGCTGGTCGCTCACCACAACCGCATCTCCTCCTAGCAACTGCCCGGCATCACGCAACAAACCTGCATTCATTCGGTCCGCCAAAAAGCTGACCGAGCTCAACGATGCAACGCCTAATGCGACCGCAAATACCAACAAGCGGAGCTCGCCTGCACGCGCGTCACGCCACAGCGTGCGCCATGCAAGACGCCACCAACTAGCGGCATATGGTGTTGTTTGTAGGTCAGCCATAACTTTCTTGGGTTGGGGTTAGGGTTGGGGTTAGGGTTGGGGTGAGGCCTAAGCTTTGCTTGGCATCCAGAACCAAGCGCTCACTTTGCGTGTAACAAAGAAAGTGTTTGTTGGTTGCACGGCCAATGGTGCACAGTGATAAACGCTGGGCTAAATCAAAGCCCATTTGCGTAATACCACTGCGCGAGACAACGATGGCCACACCCATTTGAGCAGACTTCATCACCATCTCGCTGGTCAATCTGCCTGTGGTGTAAAAAATCGAATCTTTATCTGCTTGAATGCCTTGCATCCACATCCATCCCGCGATCGTGTCGATGGCGTTGTGCCTACCTACATCTTCTACAAACAATTGCATGCGCTCGCCAGCAAACAACGCACAGCCATGGACTGAGCCAGCAGATTTGTAAGTGCTCTCTTGCACACGAATGGCATTGAGTAGCGCGTATAGACGCGATTGGGTCATCGTGGCGTTGGGCAGGGTGATCGCATCTATCTCTTCCATCAAACCACCAAAAATACTGCCTTGCCCGCATCCGGTGGTCACCACGCGGTGTTCGGTACGCGCTCGCATATCTGCCACCCCATTCCGGGTTTTGACAGCGGCGACACCTGCACCGTCCTCGCCTGCGTCCCAGTCCACGGTGATGCTCTCCACCTCTTGAGCGCTAGACACCAATCGCTGGTTGCGCAAGAACCCAAGCACCAACCACTCTGGATGCGCGCCTAAGGTCATCAGGGTCACGAGTTCGCGTTTGTCCACGTAGACCGTCAAAGGTCGTTCAGCAGGAATAGAGATGGTGTCTTGCACACCATGCTCATTGATAACTTGCACCTCGCGTGTTAGCGGAACTTGGGCTTGGGTTAGACGCGGCAACATGGGGGGAGAGGCTACAACAAAAAGGGCCGGTGCCTGCTGGCATCGGCCCAAAAACACTTGGAGGAAAGGTTTAAGACTTTTTAGCGGGTGCAGCTGCAGGAGCTGCAGAAGGTGCCGCCGCTGGGGCAGCAGCGGGCAAAGTTGCTGTAGTCGCCGCAGTAAGAGAGGCCTCTGGAGGGCTGCCAATGGCTCATGGGGCCCCCGCCACACGCTCGCAGCGCATGATGACGGCTACTTGCAGACTAGGGCTTAAAGACATGCGAGGATCTTATAGAGGTGCACTAGCTTTTGATTTCAAAGGGATTTAGAAGATCCACCCCAAAAGATTTGAAATCTGCAATATTGCGCGTAACGACTTTGAGGTCATGTACCAAAGCAGTAGCAGCAATCATGGCATCTTCATACAAAGTGTCTGAGGTGCGGTGCATGAGGCGCGACCATTTGCGAAAAGCCGTCCCGTCCATAGGAAGCACACTGAGTGAATCGGCCAGTTGATCCAGCCAACT
>SYDB01000173.1 GCA_005786815.1 Burkholderiales bacterium | reverse complement strand
GTGGGTTTACTCAGCCACAAAACTATTACGCATGGTGTTGCAGCCATCCAACAAGACATTGCAAATTTGAAACAACAAGGTGTGCGCATCGCTGTCGTTGACGCTGTTTCTAATGATGACCTCATGCGTTTAGGCCCTGCGCTCAAAGGCATGCCTCTGGTAACTGCGGGTTCTGGTGTGGCCATTGGTCTTCCACAAAACTTTGGTCTCTCGCCCACACCGCAAGCCAGCGTATTGCCAAAAGCATCAGGCCTGCAAGCGGTTGTTTCAGGAAGTTGTTCGCAAGCCACTAACCGACAGGTGGCGCATTTCAAGGCGACTGGTCGTCCCGCTTTTTTAATCGACCCCTTGAAGTTGAAAGGCAGTTGGCAAGATTTAGTCAAAGAGGTCCTGACTTGGGCCCAAGGCTATTTGGCGTCTGGCCCTGTGTTGGTCTATTCCACCGCGACACCGGAGTCCGTGCAAGCTGTGCAATCGCAATTGGGCGTGGAGGCCGCTGGCCATCAAGTAGAACGGGCTTTAGCAGCTATTGCGCGTGGCTTGGTTGAACTAGGTGTGCAGCAAATGGTGGTAGCTGGTGGTGAGACATCAGGCGCATGTGTGCAAGCTCTCGCGATTGAGCAACTGCAAATCGGCCCACAAATTGATCCCGGTGTGCCTTGGTGCCATGCGCACACACCGATGGGTGGTGTGCACATTACTTTGAAGTCTGGCAACTTTGGTACCGATGATTTCTTCAGCAAAGCTTTTACCTTTTTGTCGTAACAACCATGACCGCATTGACCACCACCACCGCACTCAGCGAGACACAGGCACGCGAAGAAATTTGCCGCATTGGCAAAAGCTTGTTCGATCGTGGTTTTGTGCACGCCACAGCCGGCAATATCAGCGTGCGTTTAGACAATGGTTTTTTAATCACACCGACCGATGCGTGTTTAGGTTTTTTAGACCCTACCAAGTTGTCTCTGCTAGATGACCAAGGACACCACGTTAGCGGGGACAACCCTAGCAAAACGATTGCACTTCACCGTCGCATCTACGACGCATCTGTTGCGTTTGACGCAAGCACTCGCTGCGTCATTCATTCGCACAGTACGCACTGCGTGGCCTTGAGCTTGGCAGACAAAGATCAAACTGCAACGCGCAGCAGTTTTGCAATGACCAAAGAGCTGTTGCCACCGATAACACCCTACTTTGTGATGAAAGTCGGCCACGTGCCAGTGATCGACTACCACCGTCCTGGTGCTTTGGAAGCTGCAGAAGCAGTGGCGCAAACCATTACCCAATATGGCGGCCAAGGCACACCCATTCGCGCTGTCATGTTGTCGCGTCTTGGGCCTAATGTCTGGCACCACTCGCCTGCAACGGCCATGGCTGTTTTGGAAGAGCTTGAAGAGACAGCCAAGTTGGTGCATCTGGCAACAGGCCCTATCACACCGCTTACACCTCAGCAAATCCAAGAGTTGCGCGAAACTTTTGGCGCCAAGTGGTAGCCGTCACAACGCTCACTGATCAGCTTAATCCACACCCAATTCTGAGTTAAATCTATAGGAACCTAAATGCCCCAATTTGCCGCCAATCTCACGATGATGTATCCAGAGTTGCCATTTTTAGACCGCTTTGAAGCGGCAGCGAAAGATGGATTTAAAGCTGCAGAGTTTTTGTTCCCTTATGCTTACACGCCAGAAGAATTAGCGTCACGGCTCAAAGCCAATCATTTGCTGCAAGTCTTGTTCAATGCGCCGCCCGGAGGCATTGACCCTGCCAGCATCGACCAAGCCTGGAACAGCAACACGCGTGGAACAGCCAGCATTCCAGGCAGAGAAAAAGAATTTCAACAAGGCGTTGAAATGGCATTGCGCTATGCCGAGGCACTCCACTGCCCGCGCATCCATGTGATGGCTGGCTTATTAGGCGCGGGGCAAACCCACGCCAGCAACCACGCAACCTATATCAACAACCTAAAGTGGGCTGCTGCTCTCGCGGCCAAGCAAGGCTTGGATGTATTGATTGAACCCATCAACACGCGCGACATACCAGGCTTGTATTTGAACCGCCAAGACCAGGCGCACGGCATCATTGAAGAAGTCGGCGCACCCAACCTCAAAGTGCAGATGGATCTTTACCACTGCCAAATCGTCGAAGGTGATGTCGCTATGAAAATTCGTAAATACCTTCCTACTGGAAGCGTAGGTCATTTTCAAATTGCTGGTGTGCCCGAGCGACATGAGCCCGATATTGGCGAGATGAACTACCCCTACTTGTTTAATTTGATTGACGAAGTCTCTAAGGCCTGTAACTGGCATGGCTGGGTAGGGTGTGAGTACAAGCCCAAGTTGGGTGGGCAGCCGGGGGGAACGAGCGCGGGGCTAGGATGGTTGGCAAAAGCCGCTTAGGTCAGGTCTCTACATGCCGGCTTCGAGCACACGCCATACAAAGCCATCGAGTGGTTGATTAAACGAAAACCATGCTGCTTGGCAATGAGTTCTTGGCGATTTTCAATTTCTTCATCATTGAACTCAATCACTGATCCACAACTTAAACACACCAAATGGTCGTGGTGACCGCCTTCGTTCAATTCAAATGTGGTTTTACCTGTTTCAAAATTGGTGGCAGCCAATAAGCCCACTTCGGAGAGCTGGGTCAACACACGGTAAACCGTGGCCAATCCTAAATCTCCATCTTTAGATAATGCTTCTTTGTAAACATCTTCTGCGCTCAAATGGCGTGCTTTACTCTTTTGAAAAATCTCCAACACAGCCAAGCGTGGGTTGGTGATTTTTAACCCCCTCTCCTTCAAAAGCGCTGCATTCGCTTCAGTGTCCATGCTTAAAACCTCGTGTTATTTGATCCAGTATTATTTACGAAACGGCAAACTATTTTGTTAGAACTTGATCACCTTTTTATCCTGTCAGCCACAGGCGCTTTGTTGATTGGCCTATCGAAAGGTGGGCTACCCACCATAGGCATGCTGTCTGTGCCCATTTTGTCGTTGGCTATGTCGCCTGTTCGGGCTGCCGTTTTACTACTACCCATCTACGTTATTTCTGACATTTTTGGCGTTTGGCTTTATCGCAAAAACTTCCATGCACGCAATTTAAAAATTCTGATTCCAGCATCTTTGGTAGGCGTATTCATGGGTTGGTTAACAGCCTCTGTCACATCCGATGTTGCTATCAAGTTCGCTATCGGATTCATTGGCATTGGGTTTTGCCTCAATATGTGGATTCGCACAAACTCTGACACGCCACCTCAAGAGGCATCCCTCAAAAAAGGAATTTTTTTGGGCGCGCTCTCAGGCTTTACAAGTTTTATCTCGCATGCGGGCGGACCGCCTTTTCAAATATATGTGTTGCCACAAAAACTGCCTAAGGCGCAATTTGCGGGCACAGCGACCATACTTTTTGCAATCATCAATTTCGCCAAAATTGTTCCTTACCAGAATCTCAGGCCTTACACCTATGAAGACCTTATTGCTGCAGCCTATCTGATACCGTTTTCAGTTATAGGCGCTATTGCAGGCGCCTATCTCACCAAGAAAATCGCTGACGTTTTATTTTTTCGACTAATCCAAATTGGCTTATTTATCGTGTCTTGCAAACTAGTTTTTGACGCAAGCAAAACTCTGCTTTAAGTATTTACGGTCACTACTTCAGCATTTCCGGCGCAAAAGTCCGCGGCATAAATAGCGCCAACTCAGGAAACACGATAACGCCACACAAGACGACCAACATGGGGATCAACATGATCACCGTGTCTTTGAGTGCAAATCTGAGCGGTACTTTGGCCACTGCACACGAGATCAGCAAGCACATTCCATAAGGCGGTGTTATCAATCCAAACGCCAACGACACAATACCCACAATTGCAAAATGCACGGGGTGCATACCGACTGATTCCGCCAATGGCTGCAAAGTAGTGCCAACAATAATGATGGCGGGAATAGCATCTAAGAAACATCCCACGACCAAAAATGCGACCGCAATCAAAATACCCACGCCAATAACGCCTAAGCCCCAAGCTTGGACATTCGAGAGCAGAGCTTTAGGAATTTGGTAATAAGCCAATAGCCATCCAAATACAGAGGCAGTTCCTACACAAAACAATGCGACAGCTGAAAGTCTGCCAGTCTCCACAATGGCTTCCCATAGTTGGGCAGGCGTCAGTTCACGATAAAAGAATATGGAAAGTACGGCGGCATAAATCACAGCAACAGCCGCAGATTCAGTAGCAGTAAACCAACCCAACAAAATACCACCCACAATGATCACAGGCGTCATCAATGCAGGAATAGAGATAGATGCCGATTCCAAGATTTCAGAGAATTTTGCTTTTGGGTATACAGGGTAGTTACGACGCTTCGCATACGCATGTACCGTCAACATCTGCGCTCCACCAATCAACAATCCGGGAACAATTCCAGCCAAATACATAGCTCCAATCGATGTTGAGATCACGCCTCCCCACACCACCATCAAGATCGATGGCGGAATTATCACAGCCAATACCGCAGAAACTGCAGTAATTGCAATAGAGAAAGACAAGTCGTAACCTTCTTTCACTTGCGCCTCAATGAACAACTTGCCTTGGCTTGCAGCATCGGCAGTGGATGAGCCAGAGATGCCTGCAAAGAACACTGACAGCAC
>SYDB01000172.1 GCA_005786815.1 Burkholderiales bacterium | reverse complement strand
TTTTTGTCCGTCGACGATAGCCAAGCGGCGTTCTTCTGCCTGGGTGGCGTTAATGAGCATCCGTTTCATGGAGCGTACCTTCACATTTCTTAAACATCACAGGCCCATGACGGGCCAACGATGCCAGAGAGGACGTCAAAAAACGAAGGGAATTGCCGTGGCGACCGTCAAGGCGTGCGCTTGAGTGCACAGCCGACGGAGGGTGGGCGCGTGGATGAGAGCGGGTTCGGAGATAAATTTCGCGACAACCATGGGATTGCTAACTCGCTGTAATCCGCTGATGAGGTTATTTCAAGGACCTCACCAACTTTGGGGTATTCCATTTCAGTGTTTTCTGAGCGTCTGCTCAACTTTTGGGGCGTTTGGCCATCCAGCCTCTTTGGTACTGGGTCTGCGAAACGGGCCCAAAAGGGGCATCGACCTCACCGCGGTGCTCTGTCCGTGCTCTAATCTCAGTTAAATCAAGCACTTACAAGCATACGCTGGTGAAACACATTATAGGGGCTATCCATCCAGCTCCAGACCCTTCGGTGAAAACCCTAGCCGTGGACGACGACTCGGCAGGGCAACGACTCGACAATTTTTTGATGCGCCATCTCAAGGGGGTCCCCAAAAACCATGTATACCGCATCATTCGTTCGGGCGAAGTGCGGGTGAACAAGGGGCGCGCCTCGGCGGACCATCGAATTGAGGCGGGTGACTTGATCCGCGTCCCGCCGGTTCGCATCTCCGCCCAAGTGCAAGCCAAAGAAGACGCACCTGCCCCCGCCCGCGAGTTCGAGGTGCTTATGGAAGACGAGGCGCTGATCGCCATCGACAAACCCGCCGGAGTCGCGGTGCATGGCGGCAGTGGCGTAAGTTTTGGGGTGATTGAGCAACTGCGCCGTGCGCGGCCGGCTAGTTTGAATTTAGAACTTGTGCACCGCTTAGACCGTGAAACCTCGGGCGTACTGCTGATTGCCAAAAAACGCAGTGCGCTCAAACTTTTACAAGACCAATTTCGAGACCGTGAGACGGGCAAAACCTATTTGGCTTTGGTCTTGGGCTTGTGGCCCTCGAACAAAAAAGTGATCGATGTACCTCTATTTAAATACACCTTGGCCAGCGGTGAAGGCGAAGGGGAGCGTCGCGTCAAAGTGGTGGGCAAGGACGACCCCAATGGCCAGCGCGCCATTACCTTGGTGCGCGTTGCGCGGACGGTAGGGCCTTACACCTTGTTGGAAGTGACGATCAAGACGGGGCGTACCCACCAGATTCGTGTGCACTTGGCCAGCCAAGGGCATCCGATCGCGGGTGACGACAAATACGGCGACTTTGAGCAAAACAAGCAGTTGCAAAAGTTGGGGCTCAAACGCATGTTTTTGCATGCATGGCAATTGAAGTTTCAGCATCCCGTGAGTGCACGACCCGTCACCGTCAAAGCCCCTCTGCCAGCGGCTCTGCAACAATTTATCGATTCCGTGCAACCTCCTGTACCCCTATGAGCACCGCGCCAAAGATCCGGCAATTTGATTTGATCGCCTTCGATTGGGATGGCACTTTGTTTGATTCGACGCAAATCATCACGCGTTGCATCCAAGCGGCGGTGCAGGATGTGGGTGGCGCCAAACCTAGTGACACGGCAGCCGCTTATGTAATTGGTATGGCGCTCATGCCGGCTTTGGCTCACGCCGCACCCGATGTGCCGAAAGAGAAATACCCCTTGCTCGGCGAGCGCTACCGTTTCCATTACCAACAACATGTCAACGACATCAGCTTGTTCGACGGCATCTTGCCCATGCTCCACGCTTTGCGTGAACGCCAGCATGTGTTGACAGTGGCCACCGGCAAAAGCCGCAAAGGTTTGACAGAGGCTTTGAATACCGTGCAATTGCAAGGCTTGTTTGATGCATCGCGTACCGCCGATGAAACCGCGGGCAAGCCCAACCCATTGATGTTGCACGAGTTGATGGGTGAATTTGGTGTGCCGCCAGAGCGCACCTTGATGGTCGGCGACACCACCCACGATTTAGAAATGGCCAAAAGAGCGGGTTGCCCCAGTGTGGGGGTGAGTTACGGCGCGCATGACCATTCAGAATTTGCCGCTTTGCAACCGCGCTTTGTGGCACACACGGTGCGGGACTTACACGATTGGTTGTTGGTAAACGGGTAGCGAGGACAGGATGAACCCAGATGACGCAAATCAGCGCATAGCCTTTTGCGCAAGTGCAGACTTACAAGAAGGCACAAGAGCCGTTCCCTTTGATGTGGTGTATGCGGGCCAAACCTGCCGCGCGTTTGCGGTGCGTTTTGAAGGCCAGCCCCATGCGTATTTAAACCGTTGCACCCATGTGGCCATGGAAATGGATTTCCAACCCGACCAGTTTTTTGACGACACCGGCAGATGGTTGCTGTGCGCTACACACGGCGCGGTGTATGCGCCCGATACCGGCGAATGCTCAGGTGGCCCATGCCGTGGTGGCTTGGTGAAGATTGACCTTTCAGAAACAGATGGCGTGGTCCACTGGCATACTGCTTACAACTTAAAACCTTTTGAATTTCCTCTTTAACACCCGACATGTCAGACAACCATCAGCAACCTAATACGCCGTCCGCACCTAGCCACAAAGTGGTGTGGGAACGCGATACCCTAGAACGTCTGGCATTTGCCACTTTGGCGGAACAGCGGGCAAGCCGTCGCTGGCGTATCTTTTTCCGATTTGCTTGGTTAGCGCTATTTGTATTCCTGG
The DNA here is from genome assembly GCA_005786815.1 of Burkholderiales bacterium. Lineage (GTDB taxonomy): Bacteria > Pseudomonadota > Gammaproteobacteria > Burkholderiales > Burkholderiaceae_C > Limnohabitans. The sequence goes on along the minus strand of SYDB01000172.1, from coordinate 4,254 downwards.
TTTGGACAGGATTTCATCGCGCAGGCGTCGGAAGTTCTGGCCCTAGCCAGCCGCATACGGCGGTAGTTGCCATCAAAGGTGAGATTGCCGATGGTTCTGACGCGAGTGCCGAATGGACGGTGAACGCCTTGCGCGCAGCTTTTGAAGACGAAGGATCCCGCGCCATTGTGTTGTTGATCAACTCACCTGGTGGTAGCCCAGTGCAAGCGGGCATCATCAACGACGAGGTGCGTCGCCTCAAGGCCAAGTATGAAAAACCGGTTTATGCGGTGGTGGAGGAATCTTGTGCCTCCGCGGCGTATTACATCGCGGTGGCCGCGGATGAAATTTATGTCGACAAGGCCAGTATTGTTGGGAGTATTGGCGTGTTGATGGACGGTTTTGGTTTTACCGGCTTGATGGACAAACTAGGTGTGGAGCGTCGCTTGATGACAGCTGGTGTGAACAAAGGATTCTTGGATCCCTTCAGCCCGCAAACCAAAGCCCAGCGTACCCATGCGCAAACTTTGCTGGACCAAATCCATGCGCAATTTATTCAGGTGGTGCGTGAAGGACGCGGCAAGCGTTTGAAAGAAACGCCTGAGTTGTTTACGGGTTTGTTTTGGAGTGGCCAGCAAGCCGTTGATATCGGTTTGGCCGATGGCTTGGGTAACGTAGATTACGTCGCGCGTGAAATTGTCAAAGCCGAAGACATCATCGATTACACCCGTCATGACAACGTGGCTGAACGCTTAGCCAAGCGTTTTGGTGCTGCTATTGGTGAGGGCGCGGTGCAAGCTTTGCAGCGGCAGCCGGCCGTTAGGTAATCGCTTGCTAATTACTTGCCAATAGCAAAAACTGTTGGCGCGTCATTTATTTCGCTCGGTTGTTGGCGCCAATCTTTCACACTAAAGCACTTCACATCCATCGTAGGCAAGGTGAGGCCGCTAGCGCGCGCAAGCCGCGTGTTGACTTGCAAACCTTTGAGTAGCGCTTCCCACAAAGCTTTATTGCGATAAGGCGTCTCTATAAAGAGTTGGGTTTGGCCGGTTTTCATGGCCAGTGTTTCGAGTTCGCGTATGCGTTGCAAGCGCGCTGCGCTGTCTTGCGGCAAATAGCCAACGAAGGCGAAGTTTTGTCCATTCAATCCACTGGCAGCCAAGGCCAGAAGCAACGACACGGGGCCCACTAAAGGCACGACCCGAATTCCTAGTTGGTGCGCGGCCATTACGACGGAAGAACCTGGGTCTGCCACTGCTGGCATACCTGCTTCGCTGACGAGGCCAATGTCTTGGCCTTTCAATGCCAATGCAAGCAGGGGCTTGGCGTCGAACTCGCCTTGGTGATCGCCTTTTTTGTGGACTTCGCGCGGCAGTTCGGTGATCTGCATATCTTGCAAAGTAACAGTGAGTGGCGCTACTTCGTTCACGCGTTTTAAAAATGCGCGCGTGCTTTTGGCGTTTTCAGTGATCCAGTGGGTCAAGCCAGATGCGACCCGCAAAGTGGCTTGCGGCAAAACATCGGCGATGGGTGCGGAGGTATCGCACCCAAAGTCAAGTGGCGTGGGCACTAAATAGAGCGTGCCTTTTTGTGGTGTGGTCATGAAGTAGTTGATCAGATTGGCTAAGACTGGCGGCTAAAAAACCGCGTGTTTTAAGCCTTTGGCGCTTAAAAAATAGGGATCCCCGCGTCTCGCAGCATCCGGCAGGTGCGTATCAAGGGTAAGCCGATCAGCGCTGTTGGGTCGTCGTTGTCGATTGCGTCCAACAAGGCAATGCCTAGACCTTCACTTTTGGCGCTGCCTGCACAGTCGTATGGCTGTTCGGCTTGGAGGTACGCCTCAATTTCTGCATCAGATAAGTCGCGAAAGTGCACGCGCACGGCTGCTACTTCCATTCGTTCAAAACCCGTTGTGTGACACACCACAGCCACCGCGGTTTGAAACACGACTGTTACCCCGCGCATGCGTTGCAACTGTTGCACTGCGCGCAAATGGTTGCCGGGTTTGCCCAAAGGCTCACCTTTTAAGTCGGCCACTTGGTCGGAGCCAATGACTACAGCATCTGGATGAAGTTTGGCGACTGCGTGGGCTTTGGCCAGCGCCAAACGGCTGGCTAAAGCGTGTGGAAGTTCTCCAGCTAGCGGGGTTTCGTCAACTTCAGGCGCCACTACGTCAAACGGTATGCGCAAACGCGAAAGTAATTCGTGTCGATAGCGCGAGGTGGACCCCAAAATGAGGGAGCGAGGGGTAGAAGACATAAGAAGTGATTCTCTTACACTGCAACGTATGTCCTCTACCAATAGCCCGCAACACCTTGACGTCAATGCTTTCGCAACAAACCAAAGTACCTTGTCGGGCGAGGTCGATTTGCACAGCATGCTTCGCTTGCGCGCAGACTGTGCAGAGGAAGTCGCTGGCAAAGTCACTTGGTCTGCCCAAGGCGAGTTGCGCCCAGCCAGCGACGGTCATGACGCCGCTTGGATGCATTTGCAAGCCAAGACCGAAGTCCCCCTGACCTGCCAACGCTGTTTGAAAACCGTGGAGCAGGCTTTGGAGGTTGATAGAAGTTTTCGTTTCGTCAAAGACGAGGCGACGGCCGAGGCCCAAGACGATGAAAGCGAAGAGGATCTGCTGGTGATCAACAGAGACTTCGATCTACTGGCGCTGGTCGAAGACGAGCTTTTGATGGCCTTGCCTTTGGTGCCGATGCACATAAGCTGTCAAAGTGAGCACGCGCCCACTTCGAAAGACGATTCCGACGCGGATGCAGACGCCAAACCCAACCCTTTTGCGGTTTTGGCGACGATGCGGCTTGGCAAAGACTGACAATCGGCCCGGATCCGCTATAATCGTGGGCTTCGTGCGAAACTAGCTTGTGCTGGTGTCGTCACCGTGAATTAACCCATTTAACCGTCTAGGAGCCTCACATGGCTGTCCAGCAAAACAAAAAATCTCCTTCTAAGCGCGGTATGCACAACTCGCATACTGCTTTGACTACCCCCGGTACTGCTGTTGAGCCTACAACAGGCGAAACCCACCTGCGTCACCACATCAGCCCCAACGGCTTTTACCGTGGTCGTAAAGTGCTGAAAAGCAAAACCGAAGCGTAATCCACGCCAATACCAAACGGCCCGCGGCACTCATAGCGCCTCGGGCTTTTGTTTTTCTTCCTAAAGATACCCGCATGATCACAGTTGCCGTTGATTGCATGGGGGGTGACCACGGCCCCCGCGTCACACTGGCTGCTTGCCGGCAGTTTTTAAGTAACCATCCAGACGCATCTTTGTTATTAGTGGGTTTGCCAGAAGCCCTATCTGGTTTTACCCATCCACGCGCTAAGGTGGTTGCAGCATCTGAAGTGGTCGCGATGGACGACCCCATCGAAGTCGCCCTGCGCCGTAAAAAAGACTCTTCCATGCGTGTGGCCATCGAGCAGATCAAAGATGGCGCAGCCCAGGCGGCTGTTTCTGCGGGCAACACGGGCGCGCTGATGGCGATTGCCCGTTATGTACTCAAAACCATGGACGGCATTGAGCGCCCAGCGATCGCAGGGCGTATGCCCAATTTCAAAGGTGGCGGCTCCACCATGCTCGATTTGGGCGCCAATGTCGATTGCACCCCCGAGCACTTATTGCAGTTTGCAGTGCTTGGTTCGGCCTTGGTATCGGTTCTCTACGACATCGAAAGCCCTACGGTAGGTTTATTGAATATCGGTGAAGAAGCGATAAAAGGTAATGAAATCATCAAAAAAACAGCCGAACTGTTGCGAACTGCGGCTAACAGCGGCGATCTGAATTTTTATGGAAACGTCGAAGGCACTGATATTTACCAAGGAACAGTCGATTTGATAGTCTGCGACGGTTTTGTCGGCAATGTGGCCTTAAAAGCCAGTGAGGGACTGGCCCATAAGATAAGCGAAACACTTAAAAAGTCGTTTATGCGCAATATCTATACGCGAATTGCAGCTATCTTCGCTTATCCTGTTTTATCTCACTTCAAAGATAAAGTGGACCACCGCCGCTACAATGGCGCCGCTCTGCTAGGGCTCAATGGTATCGTGTTCAAGAGCCACGGTTCGGCAGACGAGCTCTCCTTCGAGACGGCTTTGAACCGCGCGTATGATGCTGCAAATCATAACTTGCTCGAACGCGTTCGTGACCGTATCGCCCACGCCGCCCCCTTGTTGGGCGTGACATCGGCCCCCGTCTCGGACTGAGTTTTCATTTAGATGTCCCGTTTTTCTCGTCTTACTGGCACCGGAAGCTACCTTCCGC
>SYDB01000171.1 GCA_005786815.1 Burkholderiales bacterium | reverse complement strand
TTTGTTCATCACAATCTCTTGTGTTTCCTTTGTCTTTGGCCACTTGGGCTACCGCGACCTCAAAGCACCGCGCCACAATCATTTGCAAAACGACGGGCCCGCCGTGGGCCTGCAACTCTAAAACATCTTCACCGGTATAACTATTGGGACTCTGAAAATAAAGGGCCAAGACTTGGTCGATAGGCGTTACGTCTTTATCGTTTAGTGGCAAGTAGGTCGCAACGCGAGACTGCAAAACGCGTCCGCACAATGCCTGCGAAAACGCCGCTATCTTCTTGCCGCTGACGCGAACAATGCCCACCGCACCGCGACCTGGCGCAGTCGCAACTGCGATGATGGCGTCGTTGTAATGGGCAAGCAAGGCAAGGTATGGTTAAAACTTCGGCAAATTAAATTGTGGTGGCACACCCATACGCGTGTTGATAACCCACTGTTGAGCGATCGACAATACGTTATTGGTAATCCAATACAACACCAAGCCCGACGGGAAGAAGAAGAACAACACGCTGAAAGCCAAAGGCATGATCCACATCAACTTGGCTTGCATCGGGTCAGGTGGCGCTGGATTCAACGCTGTTTGTAATACCGTTGTCAGTGTCATGACTATGGGCAAGATGCCTATCGGCACGCCAAACCAAATGCCAAGTGATGTGTCGGGCGCCGCTAAATCGTGAATCCACAACACCCAAGGTGCGTTGCGCAGTTCAACCGTCGACAAAAGAACCCAATACAAAGCAATGAATACGGGAATTTGTATCGCAATGGGCAAGCAACCGCCCAGGGGATTGACTTTCTCCTCGCGGTAAATTTTCATCATCTCAACTTGCATTTGCTGCGGGTTGTCTTTCAAGCGCTCGCGCATATCCATGATTTTTGGATTGATGGCTTTCATCTTGGCCATGCTCTTGTAGGCATGCGCGTTTAACCAATAAAAGCCAGCTTTGATGAGCACTACCAAAGCAACAATCGACCAGCCCCAGTTATTGAGAATATTGTTGAGCTTGTTCAGTAGCCAATAAAGCGGTTTGGCAAGAATCGTGAGCCATCCATAGTCTTTGACCAGCTCCAAGCCTGGATAGATGGCTTCAAGTTCGTGCTCTTCTTGGGGACCCACAAACAGTTTGGCCGACACACTTTTAGTTTTGCCCGGAGCAATCACTTCAAGAGGCGCTATCAACGTTGCGCGGTAGCAGCAGTCTGGCATGCGTGCGCCAATGTCTACGGCGTCCATGGAGATATTGCGCAACAAGCCATCGGGCAATACCCATGCACTAGCAAAGTAATGCTGCACCATGGCTACATAGCCCGTGCTTGATTGTGCTTCTATGTCAACCTTCTTTTTCTTGATGTCTTCAAATTCAACTTTTTGGTATTTTTTTGCTTCTGTGTAAACGGCAGGACCCGTGAAAGTTGCATAGAAAGAAGACTCACCGGCAGGCTTGTTGCCGTCACGCACCAGTTGGTAATACAACTGCGGTGCAACGTCTTGGTTAGATGTGTTGACGATGTCGTGTTTGACATCGATGGCGTAATCGTCCGCTTTGAATGTGTAGGTTTTGATCAACTGCACGCCGTTTTGTGGGGCTGACTCAAAAACGACCGACAGGGTTTTGTCATTGCCCTTTATCACGCGTGCGCCAGGGCGCGCAGTCATCATAGTTTTGTGCGTGGGGAAGTTAACGCCGGGCACGCTTGAAATTAATCCGGTTTGCGCCATGTAAATGCGCTCTACGCTGTTGTCAAGCAGCACCACGTTTTGGCCAGGGCGGTTGACATCCACATGTTTCAAAAACTCAACCCGCACAACGTTGCCGCCTTCGGTGTCGAAGTCCACTTTCAGTACATCGGTCGTGATTTGAACAGCTTCTCTTTTTTGCGTCGTGTTGTCTTGCACAGGAATATTGCCTGCCGCAGAAATCGCATTTGCTGGGTTGGGGGTTGCTGCACCAACGGGTTGGGGCACGCCGGCAGTAGTGCCGTTGTTCGCACCATTAACTGCGCTATTGTTTGAGGAATTAGAAGATGTTGTCGCATTTGGTGGCACGCCTGCGCCTTGCGCGCTCGACTGCTCCGCTAATGTAGCCGGGGCGGGGAAAAACGTTGCTTTTTGCCCATTGAAAATTTGCCACTGGTCCCACAACAATACCATGGAGAAGCCAAAAATCACCCACAAAATGGTGCGGCGAATGTCGTTCATGTGTTTTTCTTTCCAAATGTGGATGACGGTAAATTGGCAAAAAGACTGCGTGATGGAACGGGATCATGCCCGCCCGCACACCAAGGATGGCAACGTGTTAAGCGCCCCAACGTGAGATAGCTTCCAAGTCCAGCGCCATGTGTTTCTAATGCTTGTAACGAATATGTAGAACATGTCGGCTCAAAACGGCATGCAGATCCAAGCCAAGGGCTCAAAAGGAGTCGATAGGCTTGCACCAACCTTATTAAAAGCAAGCGCATCATGGTTTGGGCAAAAGATCAAAAAGTTGCGTCAACTCGCCGCGTGCTGCTTTTTTGAGTGCCAACGAGGATGCACTTACAAAATATTGTTTATCGAACTCTGCACGCAGACGCACAACATGTGCTGTCGGAGATAATTCATGTGCATACAACGCAGACACCTCGTAGATTTGTCGTTTGATCAGGTTGCGAGTCACCGCACGTTTGGCCCAGCGCTTAGGAGTCAAGGCCCCCAAAAGCAAACGGCCCTCGACAAAAGGGGCCGCTTCGGGTGCTGTTGCGAGATTCCAGCGGTGCAAAACAAAATGGGGGGTTTTACAAACCACGCCACAAGACATCACCGCTTGAAACTGGGACCATTGTTTTAAATGTTCCACAGCTCAACCCACGCAAAGCCACGAGGCCCCAAAAAGTATCGCTGGCTACTTAGACAGCTAGACGTTTGCGACCTTTAGCACGGCGCGCGTTGATTACAGCACGAC
>SYDB01000170.1 GCA_005786815.1 Burkholderiales bacterium | reverse complement strand
TTGCTGTTGTATGGCAACGCAGAGCGTGCCATTGTTGAAATTGCGCACCGCTTAGCCAACAAAGAGCCCGTTCAAAATATCACCGATGTGCGTGGCACAGCCTTTGTAAGGCGCCAAACGCCAGAGGGTTGGTTTGAGATTGACTCATCCAATATTGATGAGCCGGGTAGGGTGGAGGCGCATGTCAATCCTTACTTAATGGTTAGTGAAGTAGCCAAGCAACAAGGGCAGAGTTGTGCCCGTGAAGACGAGGCGCAAGCGGTTGCAGATGTAGCCAACCAACAACAGGGTGCTGGGAGACTTTTCGATCAAAAGCCCCAACCCATTAAGTTTGTGGACAATCCCAATCTGCCAGGCCTACAAGGCAAAGGCAAGCTCAAAGTCCCACCAAGAGACAAAAGCGTCATTCGTTTGCCAAGCTATGAGCAGGTGAAATCTGACCCGGTTACCTATGCCCATGCCAACCGTGTCTTGCATTTAGAGACTAATCCGGGCAATGCGCGTTGTTTGGTGCAAGCCCATGGTGAAGGTACGACTGCGCGCGATGTCTGGGTCAACCCACCGCCCATTCCTTTGACAACGGCTGAAATGGATCTGGTCTTTGACTTGCCATATGCAAGAAGTCCCCATCCTACGTATGCCGATGCAAGCGGCGGTCACGATGGCGATACCAAAATTCCTGCGTGGGAAATGATTCGTTTCAGCGTCAACATCATGCGCGGTTGTTTTGGGGGTTGCACTTTTTGTTCGATCACAGAACACGAAGGGCGCATTATTCAAAGCAGAAGCGAAGACTCTGTCATCCGCGAGATTGAAGACATACGCGACAAGGTGCCAGGCTTCACAGGGGTCATTTCTGATCTAGGTGGCCCCACAGCCAATATGTATCGCATTGGTTGCAAAAGCCCAGAGATTGAATCTGCCTGTCGCAAACCGAGTTGTGTGTACCCCGGAATTTGCCAAAACCTCAATACCGACCACAGCTCATTGATACACATGTACCGTCGTGCTCGCGAGCTTAAAGGCGTTAAGAAAATTTTGATCGGTTCTGGTTTGCGCTACGACTTAGCGGTTCAATCACCTGAATATGTCAAAGAGTTGGTGACCCACCACGTAGGTGGTTATTTAAAAATTGCTCCAGAGCACACCGAAGGCGGGCCTTTGTCCATGATGATGAAGCCTGGCATTGGTAGCTATGACAAGTTCAAGCAAATGTTTGATAAATATAGCGCCGAGGCTGGCAAGAAGCAGTTCTTGGTGCCTTATTTCATCGCTGCGCACCCTGGCACCAAAGACGAAGACATGATGAACCTCGCGCTATGGCTCAAAAGCAATGGCTTTCGTGCAGACCAAGTGCAAACGTTTTATCCCAGCCCCATGGCTACCGCTACAGCGATGTACCACTCTGGCAAAAATCCCCTAGCGCGTGTGACACGTCAAAGCCATTCTGTTGATATCGTGCGTGGCGAAAAACGCCGTCGTTTGCACAAAGCCTTTTTGCGCTACCACGATGCCAATAACTGGCCCTTATTGCGTGAGGCGCTTAAAACCATGGGCCGTGCAGACCTCATTGGTAATGGCAAACACCATCTGATTCCTACTTTTCAGCCCACTACAGATGGCAACTACACCAGTGCGCGTCGCAAAAACAGCACGGTCGTTCGTCCAGGTCGTGTTTTGACGCAACATACGGGTTTACCTCCGCGCAAGAAAAAGTAATCTCTAGAAAGTCAATCCCATTGCCATTTAGTCGCAGCGATGCAAGATTTGTCTGGGTTTTATCGATTGCCCAACTGATCACATGGGGCAGTATTTTTTACGGATTTGCTTTGTTTATGGTGCCGTTGGAAAAGGCCTTAGGCATGACGCGGGCGCAATCGTCTTTGGGCTTTAGTTTGATGTTGCTAACAGAAGGACTGTTGGCATTTTTTATTGGCCGGTGGATTGATAGAGGGCATGAACGCTTCATCATGACCTTTGGGTCTTTATTGGTAGGCGTATTGCTTTTGGTTCACAGTGTGATTTCCACTCAAGCGCAGTTCTATGCGGTGTGGACTTTATTGGGCGTTGGTATGGCATGTACGCTTTACCCTCCCGCTTTCGCTGTGCTGACCCGACGATTCCCCAATCATTTCCGACGCGCAATCATTATCTTGTCGTTTTTAGGTGGCTTGGCAAGTTCGGTATTTATTCCCTTGATTGCATGGTTGATGGATGTCATCGACTGGCGAGAAACCATGTGGGTGATCGCAGCCATGCAATTCTTGGTGTGTGTCCCTATTCATTTTTATTTATTGCGTGGTGCACAGTCGACATCACTCAATTTGGATAAAAACCAAGATTATTTAGATGGCGAAGCAAAACACATTGCTTTTAAAACAGCAGCCCGACACCTATCGATTTGGCAATTCATGCGCAACCCTGTTTTTTGGCAGTTGAGCTGCTTCGTCGTCTTGTTGATGGCTGCTACTTCCGCATTACCCGCCCATATGGTGAGTTTGTTGCGCGAATCCGGTATGAGCGAAACCTGGGCCATTGCTGTTCCAGCAAGCATTGGAGTGATTCAAGTTGTGGGTCGCTTAGGTCTTTATTTATTGGAAAAGCGCATTGATGTGCATACATCGAATCGATGGGTGACGTTATTGATTCCTTTGGGCTTGCTTTCCCTGATCATGGGTCATGGCGAAGTTTTGGGTTGCTTGGTGTTTGTCCTGCTATATGGGCTAGGCAACGGCATGCTGACCATTGTTAAAGGCACCGTCATGGCTGAATATGTCAGCAAAGCCCATATGGGAAGTCTCAATGGCATTTTGGGAGTGCCCATGGCGGTTGCGCGCGCAGCAGCTCCGCTTTTAATGGGTTTGATGTGGTCGGCAAGCGATGGCTATAGCTATGGCTTATGGATGCTTTTGATTGTTAGTGTTATTGGCGTTGGTGCTTTATGGTCCGCACAAAACAACGCCCAAAAAATTTAACGGTTGCGTGATTTCATAGCGCGTTCGACTTCGCGCTTGCCTTCGCGGTCTTTGATGGTGTCGCGCTTGTCGTGTTCAGCTTTGCCCTTGGCCAATGCAATTTCACATTTGATCTTGCCGTTTTTCCAATGAAGATTGATAGGTACCAGGGTGTAGCCCTTTTGCTCGACTTTGCCGATTAAGCGTTTGATGTCGTCTTTCTTCATCAGCAGCTTCTTGGTACGGACGGCGTCTGGGCTGATGTGGCTAGAAGCAGTGTGCAAAGGGTTGATTTGGCAGCCAATGACGAACAATTCACCATCGCGCACTACCACATACCCATCTGTCAGTTGCACCTTGCCTTCGCGCGCGGCTTTGACTTCCCAACCTTGCAGGACCATGCCTGCCTCAAACTTTTCTTCGAAAAAATAGTTGTAGGCGGCTTTTTTGTTATCAGCAATGCGTGCTGGAAGCGCTGGTTTTTTAGTGGCCATGAAAGCTAGATGGGGGCTGGATGTCTTCTTACAATGCAAACTATTCTATGAAAACAGTTCACAAGTCCGTTCTTATTTGGTTTAGCGCAGAAGAAATGTTTGCGCTGGTGACCGATGTGGCCTCATATCCTGAATTTTTGCCTTGGTGCGACAAAACCCGAATTGTCTCGCAAGATGCATCGGGCATGGTGGCTGAAATTGGAATGGCATTGGGTGGATTTCATAAAAGCTTTACCACGCGTAACTTGCACACCGAAGGTCGTCAGGTGAAGTTGTCTCTGATTGACGGTCCTTTTAAGCAATTGGATGGCACGTGGGATTTTTATCCGCTAGCGCAAGAGGGAAGCTCAGAGTTGCAACGTGCTTGCCGTGTTGAACTTACTTTGCACTACAGCTTCGAGAGTATGTTTGGCGCATTGGTTGGCCCACTATTCGACAAAATCGCCGCGACCTTGATCGATGCGTTTGTGCAACGTGCAGAAAAAGTCTACGTTTGATGTCTGCAAATCTGTTGCGTATTACTGTGTTGTATTCAAGCCATCCGCGTGAAGTATCTGAGCATCTGTTGGAGCTGCCAATATTAAGTACGGTTAAAGACGCGCTTTTGGCTTGTCAAGCATTTGAAAACTTCCCCAGTAATGTCTCGATAGACGATGAAAAATGGACGCTTGGTGTGTGGGGGCGTCCTGTTACACATCACTATGAGCTGCGAGACGAAGACCGCCTAGAAATTTATCGACCTCTCAAAGTTGATCCGAAGGTTGCCAGAAGAGAGCGTTTTCAAAAACAAGGGTCTCGTGCCGCTGGCTTGTTTGCCACGCGACGCAAAGGCGCTAAACCAGGCTATTGAATGTCACACAACTACCGTTCGCAAAAAATAACAGTGCTAGATGATGGGCTCTTGAGAATTTGTATACAGCGTTAATGGGTGCGCACCTAAAATATTGATCTTTGGAGCTCTCCTATGCGCCTTCTCGGTAAAGCCCTTACCTTCGACGATGTGTTGCTGGTGCCCGCCTATTCGCAAGTCCTACCTAAGGACACTTCCCTCGCCACCATTTTTTCTCGCAATATTGCACTGAACTTGCCCCTGGTTTCTGCGGCCATGGACACTGTCACCGAATCGCGTTTAGCCATTGCGATTGCCCAAGAAGGTGGCATGGGCATCGTCCATAAAAACCTCACGGCGGCTGAGCAAGCTGCAGAAGTTGCCAAGGTGAAGCGTTACGAGAGTGGTGTCTTGCTCGATCCGGTGATCATCACGCCTAGCCATACAGTGCGTCAGGTATTGGCTTTGTCACAAGAGCTAGGCATCTCTGGTTTCCCAGTGTGCGATGGTGGCAAAGTGGTCGGCATCGTGACAAACCGCGATTTGCGCTTTGAGAGCCGTTATGACGTGCAAGTCAAAGAAATCATGACGCCGCGCGAGCGTTTGGTGACGGTGCCTGAAGGCACGACACCAGAACAAGCCAAAGCTTTGTTGAACAAACACAAACTCGAGCGTTTGCTGGTGATCAATGATGCGTTTGAACTCAAAGGGCTCATTACCGTTAAAGACATTACCAAGCAAACCAGTTTCCCCAATGCGGCGCGTGATGCTACGGGTCGTTTGCGTGTGGGCGCTGCCGTGGGTGTAGGCGAGGGCACTGAAGAGCGTGTCGAAGCCTTGGTCAAAGCTGGGGTAGACGCCATCGTGGTCGACACCGCGCATGGACACAGCCACGGTGTGCTTGAACGCGTCAAGTGGGTCAAACAAAACTATCCGCACATCGATGTAGTGGGCGGAAATATTGCAACGGGTGCTGCAGCTTTGGCTTTGGTCAAAGCGGGAGCAGATGCTGTGAAAGTAGGCATCGGCCCCGGCTCTATTTGCACCACACGTATCGTGGCGGGCGTTGGCGTTCCACAAATCATGGCGATTGATAGCGTGGCTACAGCCTTACAAGGTACGGGCGTTCCGTTGATTGCAGATGGCGGTATTCGTTACAGCGGTGATATCGCCAAGGCACTGGCTGCAGGCGCGTCTAGCGTGATGATGGGTGGTATGTTCGCCGGCACAGAAGAAGCACCTGGTGAAATCATCCTCTACCAAGGACGCAGTTACAAGAGTTACCGTGGCATGGGCTCCATTGGCGCGATGCAACAAGGCAGTGCTGATCGGTATTTCCAAGAGTCGAGCACGGGCAATCCCAATGCAGACAAACTCGTGCCTGAGGGTATTGAAGGAAGAGTGCCTTACAAGGGTTCAATGATCAGCATCGTCTACCAAATGGCGGGCGGAATTCGGGCCAGCATGGGTTATTGCGGTTGCGCCACCATCGACGACATGAAAAACAAGGCTGAATTTGTTGAAATCACCACGGCAGGCATACGCGAAAGCCATGTCCATGACGTGCAAATCACCAAAGAAGCGCCTAACTACCGCGCTGAATAGCGCAAATAAGTGCTTTCTTAGCTTTACTAACCGCCTCTTGGGGCGGTTTTGTTTTTTGAGACAATACGCCAAGGCCACTCAAGGCCCTTTTTTATTGATGTCACACCACAAAATACTCATTCTTGACTTCGGCTCCCAAGTCACTCAACTCATTGCCCGCCGTGTGCGCGAGGCTCATGTTTACTGCGAAGTGCATCCCTGTGATGTCAGCGAAGA
>SYDB01000169.1 GCA_005786815.1 Burkholderiales bacterium | reverse complement strand
CCGTAGCTGGCGGCATTTTGATTTTCTTGCTTGCTTTTATTGCCGTTTTTATGGCTTAGGCCTCAGGTTTTGTAAAGAAGTTTGCCTTTTTAATTGTCTGACATTACTTCTTTAAGCGCCTTTTGGGCGCTTTTTTTACTTCTTTTTTCTACGCATCTGCTAGTTTTTATTATCCATTTGGGTGCATAAGGCCTACGATATTCATAAAATGCCGCACCCGCTTCAAAAGCGGCCCATCGATTGAGGCCAAGGTCTTGGCAAAGCTCTCGCAGGACCTTGACCTCAATTTTTAACTTTGGAGTCTTTGATGAACGCACCCGCTTATGTAAAAAATCCCAAACTGATTGCCTGGGTGGCCGAGATGGCCGCCTTGTGCAAACCAGACACCGTCTACTGGTGCGATGGCAGTGAAGAGGAATACCAGCGCCTGTGCCAGCAATTGGTAGACGCCGGTACTTTCAAAAAACTCAACCCAGCCAAGCGCCCAGGCTCTTACCTCGCATGGTCTGACCCCAGCGACGTAGCACGCGTAGAAGACCGTACATATATCTGTTCTGAGAAAAAAGAAGACGCCGGCCCGACCAACAACTGGATGGCACCCGCTGAGATGCGCGCCACCTTGCAACCCTTGTTCGACGGAAGCATGAAAGGCCGCACCATGTATGTGGTGCCTTTCAGCATGGGCCCCATGGGCTCACACATCGCCCACGTCGGCATTGAACTCTCTGACAGCGCCTATGTCGCAGTCAACCAACGCATCATGACCCGTATGGGCAAGGCTGTCTATGACGTGATCGGCACCGACGGTGCATTTGTGCCTTGTGTGCACACTGTGGGCGCGCCTTTGGCTGCCGGCCAAGCCGATGTGAAATGGCCTTGCAACAAAACCAAATACATCGTGCACTACCCAGAAAAACGTGAGATCTGGTCTTACGGTTCTGGCTACGGTGGCAACGCTTTATTGGGTAAGAAGTGCTTTGCCCTGCGCATTGCATCCAATATGGGGCGCGACCAAGGCTGGTTGGCCGAGCACATGCTCATTTTGGGCGTGACCAATCCTCAAGGCAAAAAATACCATGTGGCAGCGGCTTTCCCTAGCGCTTGCGGCAAAACCAATTTCTCGATGTTGGTGCCACCAGAAGGCTTCAATGGCTGGAAAGTCACCACCATCGGCGACGACATCGCTTGGATCAAACCGCACTCTGACGGCAAGCTCTACGCCATCAACCCAGAAGCCGGTTACTTTGGCGTCGCACCCGGCACCAACTTCCACACCAACCCCAACTGCATGGCCAGCTTGGACAAGAACGTGATCTTCACCAACGTTGCGCTCACCGACGACGGCGATGTTTGGTGGGAAGGCATGGAGAAGGACACTGGCAAGTTGCCAGACCATTTGATCGACTGGCAAGGCAAAGATTGGACGCCTGCTATAGCCAAAGAAACCGGCGCCAAGGCGGCACACGCCAATGCGCGCTTCACCGTAGCTGCCACCAACAACCCAGCGCTCGACGCGCAGTGGGACGACGCCAATGGCGTGTCGATTGACGCGTTTATCTTTGGCGGCCGTCGCTCGACTACCGTGCCACTCGTCACCGAAGCGCGCAACTGGACCGAAGGCGTCTATATGGCTGCCACCATGGGTTCAGAGACCACCGCCGCCGCCGCCGGTCAACAAGGCATCGTGCGCCGCGATCCATTCGCGATGTTGCCTTTCATGGGCTACAACATGAGCGACTATTTCCAGCATTGGCTCAATATGGGCCAAACGCTCAAAGCCTCTGGCACCAAAGTACCTTCTATCTATTGCGTGAACTGGTTCCGCAAAGGCGAAGACGGCAAATTTGTTTGGCCAGGTTATGGCGAAAACATGCGCGTATTGAAGTGGATGATCGACCGCATCGAGGGCACGGCCAAAGGCAAAGAAAACGTGTTTGGTATCAGCCCTAGCTATGAAGAAATCACATGGTCAGGTTTGAGCTTCACGCCTGAGCAATTCAAAACAGTCACCCATATTGACAAATCCGCTTGGGTGGAAGAGTTGAAGTTGCATGAAGAGCTATTCAAACAACTTGCGTATCACCTGCCAGCGGAGATGACAGCCACCAAGGCCGCATTGGCCGTTCGACTCGACGCTTAATTTTTATGAAAATCTATGCGCTGTATTTAACGGTACTGGCCAGTTTTTTTTCTTCTACAGCTTTTTCGCAAGGCGTGATCAAGGTTGGCGAGATCAACAGTTACAAAGCGCAGCCTGCTTTTTTAGAGCCCTATAAAAAAGGCATGGAGTTGGCCGTTGAGGAAATCAACGCAGCCGGTGGCGTCAACGGAAAAAAGCTGCAGCTCATCACACGGGACGATAACGCGTCCCCTGGTGACGCTGTGCGTGCCGCAGAAGAGTTGCTCAGCCGTGAAAAAGTCGACGTGCTGTCGGGCGCTTTTTTATCGCACATTGGTTTGGCTTTAGGCGACTTTGCTAAACAACGCAAAGTATTTTTCTTGGCGGGCGAGCCGCTCACCGACAAAATAGTTTGGCAAAACGGCAATAAATACACCTTCCGTTTGCGCGCCTCTACTTATATGCAAGTGGCGATGCTGGTGCCCGAAGCGGCCAAGCTCAAGAAAAAACGCTGGGCAGTGGTCTACCCCAATTACGAATATGGCCAATCGGCTGCGGCCACCTTCAAACAATTGTTAAAGGCCGCACAACCGGATGTGGAATTTGTTGCAGAACAAGCCCCCGCATTGGGCAAAGTAGATGGCGGTTCTGTTGCACAAGCTCTGGCAGATGCAAAACCCGATGCCATTTTTAATGTGCTGTTTGCAACCGATCTCGCTAAGTTTGTGCGTGAAGGTAATACGCGTGGCTTGTTCCAAGGTCGCGAGGTGGTGAGCCTATTGACCGGGGAGCCCGAATACCTGGAGCCCTTGAAAGACGAAACACCGAACGGCTGGATCGTCACAGGCTACCCTTGGTATGGAATACAAACGCCAGAGCACAAAGCATTTTTCTTGGCGTACCACCGCAAGTACAACGACCATCCACGACTGGGTTCGGTCGTGGGTTACAGCATGATCCAAGCCTTAGCAGCAGGTATTACCAAAGCACAAAGCACAGACAGTGAGAAGATGGTCAGCGCTTTCCGCGGTTTGCGTTTCAACACACCCTATGGCCCCGCCATGTTCAGACCCCAAGACCACCAATCGACCATGGGTGCGTTTTTAGGTCGTACAAAAAATGAAGGCGGTAAAGGCATCATGGTCGACTATCGCTATATCGATGGCTCCAGCGTGCAGCCTAGTGATGCTGATGTGAAAAAATTGCGTCCACTAGACTAGTGTCTTTATAGATGCAGGCCAAGGGTCAAAGCATCAACGCCAACACATACAAGGTGCCCCCTCTTGGAGATATCCGCCTTTCTGGTTCAAGCTATCAATGGCTTGGCTTCTGCTTCCTCTTTGTTTTTAGTGGCGGCAGGTTTGTCTTTGATTTTTGGCGTGACGCGCGTGGTGAACTTTGCGCATGGCTCATTTTTCATGTTGGGCGTGTATGTGGCCTATTCTTTTGTTGCGCATGCGATGCCGTGGCTTTCACCCTATGCACCAAACACTGCCGTGTTTTTTTTGCTTTTGTTTTGCACAGGGCTTGTAACGGGCACGATAGGTGCTGCATTTGAGGTCACTATATTGCGGCGTATTTACCAAGCACCCGAATTGTTTCAACTACTGGCCACTTTTGCTTTTGCCTTGATCGTGCAAGACGCCGCACTTTGGCTCTGGGGGCCAGAAGATTTGCTGGGGCCACGCGCTCCAGGTTTAACTGGCGCGGTAGATATCTTCGGTCGCTTGGTTCCGAGTTACGACTTGTTTTTAATTGGCGTAGGTCCTCTGGTTTTATGGGCTTTGTGGCGCTTGTTACATCGCACCCGATTTGGTGTTTTGGTGCGTGCCGCGACCCAAGACCGCGAAATGCTTGGCGCCTTAGGCGTGAATCCGCGTTACTTATTTACCAGCGTCTTTGCGCTGGGTTGTGCATTAGCGGGCTGGGGCGGAGCTTTGCAATTACCGCGCGAGCCTGCGCATGTAGGTTTAGATATGGTCACTATCAGTGATGCATTTGTGGTGGTGGTGGTTGGCGGTATGGGCTCCATACCCGGAGCGTTTATTGCTGCGTTGTTGATTGCCGAAGTGAAAGCTTTGTGTGTCGCCATCGGTACGGTGGAGTTGGGCGGTTTGTCCATCGCTTTTTCCAAACTCACGCTGGTCGCTGAATTTGTCGTGATGGCTTTGGTTTTGATGGTGCGCCCATGGGGCCTGATGGGTAAACCGCTGGGCGTATCGCGTACCGCTGTGATGCAAGCAGAGTCGACTGCCCAAACAGCTACAGCGAATGGCTTAGCCTGGATGGCTTGGATTACGGTGATCGCTCTTGCCGTGATGTGGCCCATGCTGATGACCAATATGTCCTATGGCGTGGTGTTGGGTATTGATGTGTTGATCGCCGTCTTGTTTGCCGCGAGCTTGCACTTCATCATGGGGCCAGCAGGCTTGCATTCGTTTGGACATGCGGCTTACTTTGGTATTGGCGCCTATGCTGCGGCGTTGTTGGTATTGCGCGAAGGACTGCCTACCGAGCAAGTGCTTTGGATGGCGCCGCTGATCAGCGCAGCCTTTGCGATTCCACTGGCTTGGTTTGCAGTGCGTTTGTCTGGCGTGTATTTGGCTATGCTGACATTGGCCTTTGCACAAATTGTCTGGTCGGTCTGTTTCCAATGGGATGACTTAACGGGTGGTAGCAATGGACTCAATGGTGTGTGGCCTGACGCAACCTGGCAAGACAAAAACAGTTTTTATGGGTTAGCACTTGCATTTACCGTGACTGGCGTTTTGGTCTTGCAACACATCTTGCGCGCACCACTGGGGTATGCCATGCGTGCAAGCCGTGATGCGCCTATGCGTGCACAAGCGATGGGATTGAACATCGCTTGGGTGCAGTGGTGGGGCTTTGTGATTTCTGCGGGGTTTGCAGGGTTGGCCGGCGCTTTGTTTGCATTTTCTAAAGGCAGTATTTCGCCAGATGTGATGGGTATACCCAAATCGGTAGATGCTTTGGTCATGGTGCTATTGGGCGGTATCCATGCCACTGCAGGGCCTATCGTGGGCGCGTTCTCTTTTACAGTGTTGCAAGACACACTGGCGCGCAGCACAGACTATTGGCGTGCGGTGCTGGGTAGCGTGATGTTGTTACTCGTACTGGTGTTTCCACATGGCATTGCCGGCACATGGAAGTTGATGGGGCGCAAAGCATGACGTCGCAAGCACTTTTACAAGTGCGGCATCTGCACAAGTCATTTGGCAGCCAAATGGCTGTTAACAATGTTTCGTTCGATGTCAGAGCAGGAGAGTTATTGGCAGTGATTGGCCCCAACGGTGCTGGCAAAAGCACTACGTTCAATTTGGTCAATGGGCAACTGTTACCCGACAGTGGCAGCGTAAGCCTGAGTGGTCAATCATTGATCGGACGCAAGCCCCATGCGTTATGGCGGCAAGGTGTGAGTCGTACGTTTCAAATGGCCGAAGTGTTTCGATCAATGACAGTGATTGAGAACGTGCAAATGGCCATGTTGTCTGCACAAGGCCTGCAGTTATCGCCTTGGCGGCGCACGCGTCAGCACCGCGCAGAAGCTGCACAAACTTTGCTTGAAAAAGTAGGCCTCGCTGAACTGTCGCAACACATCAGCGACACGCTGGCCTATGGCGATATCAAACGCCTTGAATTGGCGATGGCTTTGGTCAATCAGCCGCGGTTGTTATTGATGGACGAGCCCACAGCGGGCATGTCGCCAAACGAGCGCCACGCCTTGATGGGCTTGGTTCAGTTTTTAGCCAAAGAGCGTGATGTCGCCGTGATGTTCACCGAACACAGCATGGACATGGTGTTTTCTTTTGCAACGCGCATTTTGGTGATGGCGCAAGGCCGTATCTTGGTAGAAGGCACACCACAAGAAGTACAAAATAACCCGCTTGCACAGTCTGTGTATTTAGGTCGCGGCAAAACGCTAGCAGGGGAGACCGTATGAAGCCATTTCTAGACGTTTCCCATTTGAACGCTTGGCATGGTGCTGCGCAAATCTTGTTTGACGTGTCTTTGCATGTGGGTCGTGGCGAAGTGGTTGCGCTACTCGGGCGCAATGGTGCAGGAAAGTCGAGTACGCTCAAAGCCATCATGGGTTTGATGCCGCGACGCGAAGGTGCGCTTCACTTTGATGGGCAAGACCTCGCGCAAATGCAAGCATTTGAAGTAGCGCGTCTGGGACTTGGCTATGTACCTGAAGACCGACGCATTTTTACCGACCTCACGGTGTTAGAGAACCTCACACTCGCCAAACAAAATCCACGCTATGACAACCGCCAACGCGTGCTGTCAGACTGGACGTTAGAAAAGTTATTCGATCTGTTTCCGAATTTGGCCGATATGCAAAACCGCCAAGCCAGCCACATGAGCGGTGGTGAGCAGCAAATGCTTAGCGTGGCACGCACTTTGATGGGCAATCCATTGTTGGTGATGTTGGACGAACCGTCAGAAGGCATAGCGCCGGCCATCGTCAGCCGAATGTCTGACATGGTGGTCACACTTAAACGACAAGGCGTGAGCGTATTGTTGTCTGAGCAAAATTTGGATTTCGCTCATTCGGTATGCGACCGCACCTATATGATTGAAAAAGGCGAGCTCTCAGAGTTGGTCAAGATGATGGATTACCCGCACATCTAAACATGCCTGAGTGCAGGGTTGCCTTTTTCGACAACAAAGCTTGCTTGCGTTTTAAAGCCTGCTTCGCTACCAGCTGGCATCGCCGTGGTTCTGAAATCACAACGCACATGCGATGGCGTGACGCTGATCAGGCTATAGCCACGCTCATCACCACGTGCGTGTAACAAATCTGGGTTGTTGTCGCGCACGATGCCCAATGCTTTTTCGCCCATGCCACGCGATGTCACTGACGTAGTGACAAATTCACTGGCAACCAAAGGT
>SYDB01000168.1 GCA_005786815.1 Burkholderiales bacterium | reverse complement strand
GAGATGGTGCGCGTTATCGCAAAGTAATTGGTTTTGCGCCATTAGGTGTATTTCTTGCTTTATTTTGGTGCTTTTTTGGGTTTTGACTCAAAAACAGCACCAATAGCAATCAAATATCCAAGGAATTCACGATGGACGCACAAAAACAGGGCGCCGATGCACTATTTATTTTGCTAGGCGCTGTGATGGTTCTCGCCATGCACGCGGGTTTTGCCTTCTTAGAACTTGGCACTGTTCGCAAAAAAAACCAAGTCAATGCGCTAGTAAAAATCTTAGTGGACTTTTGCATGTCCACACTGGCTTATTTTGTTGTGGGCTACGGTGTGGCTTATGGCACCAGCTTCATGGTCGGCGCGCAAACCTTGGCTGATAAAAATGGCTACGAGCTGGTCAAGTTCTTTTTCCTGCTCACATTTGCCGCAGCCATCCCCGCCATTATTTCGGGCGGCATTGCCGAGCGCGCCAAGTTTTGGCCTCAGCTCATTGCAACCGCCGTCATCGTTGGGTTTGTCTATCCTTTCTTTGAGGGCATTGCCTGGAACCAACATTTTGGCTTTCAAGCGTGGATCAAAGCATTGACCGGCGACGAGTTCCATGACTTTGCAGGTTCTGTCGTAGTGCACGCTGTTGGCGGCTGGTTGGCCCTACCCGCCGTTCTTTTGCTAGGCGCTAGAAGCAACCGCTACCGCAAAGACGGCGCTATTTCCGCGCACCCTCCCTCGAGCATTCCATTCCTCGCATTAGGCGCCTGGATCCTCATCGTTGGCTGGTTCGGCTTTAATGTGATGAGCGCGCAAACCTTGAACAAAATCTCTGGCCTAGTAGCTCTCAACTCACTCATGGCCATGGTCGGCGGCACCTTGGTGGCGTTGGTCTTGGGCAAGAACGACCCCGGCTTTGTCCACAACGGCCCCTTGGCAGGCTTGGTCGCAGTCTGCGCAGGCTCTGACGTTATGCACCCTATGGGCGCCTTAGTAGTTGGCGCAGTCGCTGGCGCCATTTTTGTTGCGATGTTCACCCTGACCCAAAACAAATGGCGCATCGACGACGTCCTAGGCGTTTGGCCATTACACGGCTTATGCGGCACATGGGGCGGTATTGCTGCAGGAATTTTCGGCACAGAAGCCTTCGGCGGCATAGGCGGAGTTAACTTGAATGCGCAATTAGTGGGCACCTTAATGGGCGCAACTTGGGCGTGTGCTGCGGGCTTCGTGCTTTATGGCGTGTTGAAAATCACGACGGGTTTGCGGATGAGTCAAGAAGACGAATACGAAGGCGCAGATCTAGCCATCCACAAAATTAGCTCTTCGCCCGATCGCGAAGCAAGCTGGTAACTAAAACGCCCCAAAAGATTAAAGAACGCTACAAAACCCCAAACATAAATTCATGGCTAGGCAATTAACAAAACCAACATTTCCGCCATAAAACACCCTAAATTTACAAAACCAAGCCTTTTTTGTGGTGAATTGCATGAAAACACTTGTGTTTTTTTTCAACATGTGTTCCATAATGAGCGCGCAGTGTTTTTGTAATAAGAAACGACTGCTTGTTTGGTGATAGGTTAGTTTCGGTTCGGGACTCCATCGCTTTTTTATTGTGTTTTAAGGAGTCCCTTTCATGGGCAACAAACTGTACGTCGGCAACCTGCCGTATTCTGTACGCGACAGCGATCTTGAACAGTCTTTTGGACAGTTCGGTGCTGTTACCAGCGCCAAAGTCATGATGGAGCGCGATACCGGTCGCTCCAAAGGTTTTGGTTTCGTCGAAATGGGCAGCGATGCCGAAGCACTTGCTGCTATCGAAGGCATGAACGGAGCACCTTTGGGTGGCCGTAGCCTAGTAGTCAACGAGGCGCGTCCCATGGAGCCACGTCCTCCCCGCACTGGTGGCGGTGGTGGTTACGGTGGTGGTGGTGGTGGTGGCGGCGGCTACGGTGGTGGTGGCGGCGGTCGTGAAGGCGGTGGCGGTGGCGGCGGTTTCCGTAGCCCATACGGTGGTGGCGGCGGCGGCGGTGGTCGCAGTGGTGGTGGCGGTCGTGAAGGCGGTGGCGGCAGTGGTCGCGGCGGCTTCGGCGGTGGCGGCAACAGCTACTAAGTAACCATTGCGCTTGTGCGCAAAAGTCAAAAGGCTCCTTAGGGAGCCTTTTTTGTTGTGGGTCGGGGCATGATTACGCCTTTGACTCTGCCTTGCAAGTGCATGACCTGCGCCAAGTTGTCGTAGTCCATCCAATCTGCGGTGAAGCGGTCACCGTTATCACGTGTCATCTCCACTGGCAAATGGGTCTTGATGGTTTCTGTATTTGCAAACAAATGCAAAAACTCGCTGCGGATTTCACTGCGCGGGAAAACAGTGCCCTTGGAATTGACATAGCGCTCTCGCACAATTTCAGCTTTTTCAAATAACTGGGCTTCTGAACCGTCGGCATTGATCAACCCTCTTTGCGCAACAGCCACCGTGATTTGTCCCCGCGGGCTCAGTGAACGAATCCGCGGTTGATCTACTTCCACCGTATCGGTGTCTGGATAGTGCCGGCCTTCAGCGCCAAACATTTCACTTTTTAATTTACCTTCGGCGTTAAACACTTTGACCGAAAAGTCTTTCATGAAATAGTCGGGGACATGGCGTTTGGGTGCAGCCTCCTCAAGCGGCGCAATCACAGGTGTATTGCGCACTAACCAGTAGGTGCCCATCGCCATGATGGTCATTAAAAACAGGGGCAGATAAACCGCCACGCGATCCCACGCGCGTCGCACGCGCATCCACCACGCACGCATCGCGCCTGCGCTCATTGCAACGCGTCTTTCAACATGCGGTCATAGTGTCCCGTCGCCGTCAACAAGAGGTCACATACTTCGCGCACCGCACCATGTCCGCCTTGCCTGAGTGTCACGTAATGCGCGCGGGCTTTAACTTCATGGTGCGCGTTGGCTGGAGCAAATGCAAGTGCTGCACGCGTCATCACTGCAAGATCAGGCCAGTCGTCCCCCATGTGTGTCGCTTGCGACCAATCGAGTCCTAGTTGAGTGAGCAGGGTTTGAGCAGCGGGGGCTTTGTCTATGGTTCCAAATACGGCATGTTGAATGCCCAAATCAGAAAGGCGCTTACGCAAAGCCGCACTATCGCGTCCCGTGATCACTGCTGGCGTGATGCCCGCTTTCTGCAAGGCTTTGAGGCCGTGTCCGTCTAATGTGGAAAAACGTTTGATCGTTTCACCTTGTTCGGTGAACAACAAACCACCATCGGTAAAAACGCCATCGACATCAAAAATTGCTACGCGGATATTTTTTGCGCGCTCTAAAACATCGGCTGGAAAAGAATGGGCTGTCATCAAATAACTTTCGCACGCATCAGGTCGTTGCTGTTGATGGCGCCACACAGTGCTTCATGCTCGTCCACCACCAACACACTGGTGATGCGGTGCTCTTCCATCAGCTCTGCGGCTTCCACCGCTAATGCGGTGTGCTTGAGGGTGCGGGGATTGGGGTGCATCACTTGCGCTGCAGTGAGTGCGCGTAGATCTGCACCTTTTTCAACTAAACGTCGCAAGTCGCCATCGGTAAAAACGCCCACTACTTTTTTGTTGGCATCTACAACAGCAGATGCGCCCAAGCCTTTTGCGCTCATCTCGCGCATCAATTCACTCAAAAGCGTGTCTGGAGATACACTGGGCACATCGTCACCGGTTCGCATTAAGTCAGAGACAAAGGTTAGTAGACGCCGTCCCAACATGCCGCCTGGGTGTGATCGGGCAAAGTCTTCTGGTTTAAATCCGCGTGTATCCAACAAAGCAACCGCTAATGCATCACCCAATGCAATTTGCGCGGTTGTGCTGGCAGTTGGTGCTAAATTGAGCGGGCAGGCTTCTTTGTCGACGCCGCAGTCCAACACTAGGTCAGCATGGTTTGCCAGCGTTGACTGCAAACCACCAGTCATCGCAATCAAAGGAACGCCTTGGCGTTTGAGCACCGGGAGAATGGCGGCCAACTCATCGCTTTCGCCGCTGTTGGAGATGGCCAGCACCACATCTATATCGCGCACCATGCCTAAATCCCCATGGCTGGCTTCGCCGGGATGGACAAACATCGCTGGCGTGCCCGTAGAGGCCAGCGTGGCAGCGATCTTGCGACCAATGTGCCCGCTTTTACCCATGCCCATCACCACGACGTGGCCCGTAGTTTTAAGCAGCATATGGACCGCTTCAACAAAGGTCGGACTTAGTCGTTGTTTGATCTGCAAAAGTGCTTCGGCTTCAATGTCCAGGGTCTCATGCGCCAATTGCAAAATGCGAGCGTCGTTAGGCGCAAGGACTTTGGTGGCGGCGGATTGTTTTGAAGTCATCTTGTCATTTTAGGTGGCGCGGGTGACACTCCAAAGCTTTTATGGCGGTAGTTATTTCCAAACAGGTGAAAGCCTTATTTCCCTATACAGAAGCTCGAAAATATCACGCCCAATAAGTCGTCCGAAGAAAACTCGCCCGTGATGGCGTTGAGTGCGTTTTGCGCTAAACGAAGTTCCTCTGCCAAAACGTCAAGCGCCGGCGCCATTTGGGTGAGGTGCGCATGTGCGATAGCAAAGTGCGTATGCACCTCATCCAAGGCTTGCACATGCCTTGCGCGCGCCATATAAAGGCCTTCGCTTGCACCGCCCTGCCAGCCTGCGATGCGCAGCAGTTCTTGGCGCAAAGCGTCTAAACCGAAACCGGTTTTTGCGGAAATGTGTATTTCTTTAACATCTTCGTTTCGCAACGCCGTGTCTTGCGCGCGATCTTGTGCGCCATCTTTAGTGACTACTTGTTTTAAAGCATCTGCTTTGTTCCAAATATGCACTACCGGTATTTGCTTGGGGGTACTTCTTTCTAGCGTTTTAGAAATTTTAGTATCTGCCGCTTGGTATGCCGGTTCCTCTTTGCGCAAGACATCGTGCACAAACAGCACCGCATCAGCACCTTCAATATGACGCCAAGCGCGGTCAATGCCTATGCGCTCTACTTCGTCTGCTTCTTGT
>SYDB01000167.1 GCA_005786815.1 Burkholderiales bacterium | reverse complement strand
GCACCAAGCGTTTACTCAAATGGCCGTAGCGGGTGGTGAAACCTTCTATATGGCTAACTTCCACCACATTGCCATAAGCATGGTCATATTCGGAACGTATCACTGTGCCTGCCGCGGTGGCCACGATAGGCGAACCCACTTCCGCAACAAAGTCCAAGCCTTCGTGCATGGCAAGTAGTCCGGTGAAGGGGTCATTGCGAATACCAAAACCACTGGTGATTCGGTAGTCTTTGCCCATCGGAATCGCGGTGGGCAGCGAATTGAGCCAACTCAACTGGCTAGCCCAGCTTTGGGTCAGGTTCTTCACTGCGGCTTCAGCTTGGGTGAAATCTTCAAGGGCGGCTTTCATTTCTTGCGCGAGTGACTGTGAGTTGCTGGTTTGCAAGCGCGGTGCAATCCATGGACCACCCTTTGCGTCGTCTTTTTTACTCATTTTGTCGCGCAGATTGATGGGCGTTGCGATGTCCATAAAGCGGTTTTTTAGGGCTTCAAGTTGATGTATGTCTTGAACTGTGGAGTTAAGCGACTCGCGCAATTTTTCAAGCCGCTCGCGGTAGCTGGCTTCTACTTTTTGTTGTTCGGCTTCTGTGGTGACGCCGCCAAGGCTTCTGGCAAAACTGGGACTGACTTCAATAGCGATGCGAAACCCAATAAAGTGCAGCAAGATTCCAAGAAGCACGCAACCAGTTGCTGCAATAGAAACCCAAACCAACACTTTATGAGTTGTAATGGAAACAGTCCTCACCGAATCTGTGGGTCCCGACATCCACATCAATTGCATATTTCGCTCCGCCTTTTAGTTGTTCGAGTGACGGTAAAGTTATGTTTACCGGCAGGGAGATGCATTGTAGGTATTTCGCCCCATCTTCCAAGCACATTTTCCCTAATTTCACCGAAATGAGTCTTTAACTATTAATTTATAGTTTATGTCAGTACAAAAGAACCACATCCCATGGATTCATGAAAGCGATCCTTTGCCGCATGCGCTGAGTGCGTGCATGGATGACGCAAGTGGCATGAAGGGGTTGGTCGCAGCAGGGGGTGGTTTGTCGGTGCAGCGTTTGTTAGAGGCCTACAGCCAGGGTATGTTTCCTTGGTACTCAGAGGGACAGCCGATTTTGTGGTGGTCACCCTCACCGCGTATGGTCTTGGAGGTAGAGAACTACAAGCTGCACAGGTCCTTGCGCAAGACCTTGCGAAAGTTTGTCCAGATGCCTTCTGCTAGCGTGACATTCGATACTGCGTTTGACCGCGTCATTGCGCATTGCTCAGCATTTAAAAGAGAAGGACAAAAAGGTACTTGGATCCTGCAAGACATGGTGGCGGCCTACCAAGCGCTGCACCGCGCAGGTTTTGCGCACAGCGTGGAAACATGGATAGATGGTGAGTTAGTCGGCGGTTTGTATTGCGTTTCTATTGGCAAGGCCATATTTGGCGAGTCTATGTTTGCTTTACAAACCGATGCCTCGAAAATCGCCCTATCCGCTTTGGTGGCCTTCTCTAAACAACACGAGATTCGTTGGATTGACTGTCAGCAAAACACCAGTCATTTGGCTTCACTCGGTGCGCACGAAATTGCACAAGCAGATTTTTTACACGCAGTAAACAAGGCTGTCACGCAAACTGCACCAACCTGGGAATTCTTGCCCCTATACTGGAAAAACCTTTTTTCGACGCCGTGACACTGTGACCCACCTCAAGGATTTGCCGCTACAAACATTGCAGTTTTATGCAACGGCACCCTACCCCTGTAGTTATTTGAGCGATGAGACCGCACGCTCTCAGGTGGCAACTCCAAGTCACTTGATTCACAACGATGTTTACTCTGAATTAGTACGTCAAGGTTTTCGTAGAAGCGGTTTGTTCACTTACCGGCCCTACTGCGACAGTTGCAAAGCGTGTGTCCCCTTAAGAATTGACGCCCAAGCATTCATCCCTACCCGCAGCCAATCAAGGGCGGGGAAGCGCCACCAAAATTTGCAAGTACGCGTCTTGCAATTGGCATACCACCAATCGCATTACGACCTCTACCTGCGCTACCAAACCAGCAGACATGCTGGTGGCGGTATGGACCAAGACAGCGTCGAGCAATACACGCAGTTCTTATTGCAAAGCCGTGTGAATTCGCGTCTGGTTGAATTTCGTTTACCTGATGACGCGCATCCCGAAGGTGTTCTAAAAATGGTGTCCATAGTGGATGTACTCGACGACGGTATGTCTGCGGTCTATACATTTTTTGAGCCCACCGATGTCGCGAGTTATGGCACTTACAACATCCTGTGGCAGATCGACCAAACCCGAAAAATGGGCTTGTCCTATGTATATCTCGGGTATTGGATTCAGCAGAGTAACAAGATGGATTACAAGTCGCACTTTGTTCCACACGAGCGCTTGATAGAAGGTGTTTGGCAGGCCTAAATTTCACAAGGTAAAATTGCAGGATGCGTAAATCCACAGTTCCTGCCACGCCCAATATCCAAGTCATAGAGCGCATGTTCGCCTTGATTGACGTTCTGGCCTCCAAAGAAGAAGCTATTTCACTCAAAGAAATCAGCGAAAAAACGGGCCTTCACCCCTCTACTACCCACCGTATCTTGAATGACTTAGCGGTCGGCAGATTTGTAGACCGCCCTGAAGTTGGTAGTTACCGTTTAGGCATGCGGCTTTTAGAGCTAGGTAATTTGGTCAAAGGCAGGCTCAATGTGCGCGATGTTGCTTTGCTACCTATGCGCGAATTGCACAAACTCACCCAGCAACCAGTCAATCTCAGCATGCGACAAGGCGATGAGATTGTCTATGTCGAACGTGCATTCAGCGAACGATCAGGCATGCAAGTGGTGCGAGCGATTGGAGGCAGAGCGCCTTTGCATTTGACGTCTGTAGGAAAACTCTTCTTAGCCTTGGATGACCCATCGCGCATCCGCGCCTACGCCACTCGCACAGGCTTGAGTGGACAAACCCGCAACAGCATTACCCAGTTATCCGTTTTAGAGCGCGAATTGACCAAAGCGCGCCAAAATGGCGTGGCACGTGACAACGAAGAATTGGCAT
>SYDB01000166.1 GCA_005786815.1 Burkholderiales bacterium | reverse complement strand
TTGATTGGCCCCCAACATGCGTGCATTGGCAAGCACCACAGGGCTGACTTCTTTGACACCTTGGTAAACATTGAAAAAGACAATAAAAAACACCAAAGTCACACCAAGGGCCACCTTGGAGCCAATGCCAAGGCCAAACCAAACTGCAAAGATAGGCGCCAAAATAATACGCGGCATAGCATTCAAGGCCTTGATATAGGGCTCTAAGATGGCTGAGGCTATTGGAGATAGCGCCAGCCAAAGACCGCCAATTAAACCTGTACTTGCGCCAATAGCAAAGGCTAATATCGTCTCAACTAAGGTGATGCCTAAGTGTTTGTAAATATTGGCATCAACTACAAACCACATCCATATTCGCAGGAATATTTCCAAAGGTTCACCAAAGAAAAATGCTGCCTGCCGATCATTGTCAAACATGATGGGCGGGATTAAACCGGGTGCTGTCATGACGTGCCAAAACACAAATACCAAGACCAGCAAACCCAATTGCCAAAAGCGAAGAGTGGCAGTGCGCGGTTTAATCAAGTTCCACATGGTTAGAGCTCATACACTTTTTTCAAGTTGTTGTTGATAGCCCTTGAGGACCTCTTCGCGCATCACGCTCCAAATAGCTTGATGCAGCTCAATGAAGCGGGGAGTCATCTTGACCTCGGTCACATCTCTAGGTCGAGCAATGTCAATAATGAATTCCCCCATGGGCTTTGCTGCAGGCCCTGCACTAAGCACCACCACGCGATCACTCATGGCAATAGCTTCATCTAAATCGTGGGTGATGAACAAAACAGATTTCCTCTTGGATTGCCAAAGCGCCAGGACTTCGTTTTCCATCAATTGACGAGTTTGTATGTCGAGCGCAGAAAAAGGCTCGTCCATCAAAATAATATCGGGGTCCATGACCAAAGTTTGAGCCAAGCTAGTGCGTTTGCGCATACCCCCACTCATTTGATGTGGGTAGCGATCGCCAAACCCACTCAGGCCGACGCGTCGCAACCAGTCTTGCGCATGCTCACGAGCTTGTGGCAAAGCCGTGCCACTAAACTCCAAGCCAGCCATGATGTTTTCCAACGCGGTGCGCCAAGGCATAAGGCTCTCAGTTTGAAACATGTAACCGGCCCGCGTATTCACACCAGATAAAGTTTCACCATAGATCAGAACGCTGCCTTTGCTCGGCAGCAATAAGCCCGCCGCCACATTCAGCAAAGTGCTCTTCCCGCACCCGGTTGGACCAACGACGCTGACAAACTCACCCTCCGCAACTGTAAGGTTGACGTCCTCGACAGCTGTGTAGCGTTGTCCCGGAGCATCTTTGCTAACGAAGGTACAAGCGATGCCCCGCAGCTCTATTGGAGCCGCATTCACTTCAACCCTTTGGGTATTTTGCGTTGGCTTTTTTAGCAAAGTCGTTGGTGTAAATGAGATTCAAGTCCATTTTGGCCAGTTTTGGATCTACGCTGGCCAGCGCTCTGAAGGCAGTTTCAGCGCCTTTGACGGGGAACATGCCGTCAGGCGACAGGGCTTGTTTAGAAGCCAAAAATCCGTCGATGTAAATAGCGCGGTCGCCAAGCAAATAACTCTCAGGCACAACGCTTATGATCTCACCGGCGCCAGCCTGCTGAATCCATTTATTGGCACGAACTATGGCGTTGGTTAGCGCTTGCGATGTATTGGGATTTTTGTCGAGAAAGGGCTGCGGGCAGTAAAGGCAGCCTGCAGGCATGGGGCCACCAAACACCCTTTCTGCTTCAGCCATGATGCGAGTGTCAGTTAAGATTTTTAAGTCGCCAGAACGGTGCAATAAAGTGATGACGGGGTCTAAGTTACTGATCGCATCAATTTGCCCTGAACGCATCGCAGCGACCGCACCGTTGGAAGCGCCTACGCCCACAAAGCTAACATCGGTGGGCTTAATTCCGGCTTTGGCCAGAACGAAATTAGCTAATACATTGGTGGAACTGCCCGGTGCTGTGACACCAATTTTTTTTCCTTTCAAATCTGCAATTGATTTGAAGTTGGGCATAGTTTTAGGGTTAACACCCAAAACAATTTGCGGCGCCGCACCTTGCAAAACAAATGCGCGCATAGGTTGGCCTTTGGAGTGCATGTTGATAGTGTGTTCATATGCGCCAGAAACTACATCAGCACTGCCACCCACAACCGCTTGCAAGGCCCTAGAGCCACCAGAGAAGTCGACAATGGTGACATCCAATCCTTCAGCTTTGAAGTAGCCCAATTGTTCGGCAATGGTTAAGGGCAAGTAGTAAAACAGATTTTTTCCGCCTACTGCAATGGTGACTTTGGGCTTTTCCAAGCTCTGCGCAGTGGCCCATTTGGGAAGCCCCCCAGTGATCAGACTACCAATCAGCAAATTTCGTCTTTTAATATGCATGAAGCTCTCCTAACACAAAAAAATATTTATTTACTCTAACAGACGACCTTCGAGTTCAAAAGCAGGACAAGCCCTAGGGCTCAAATATTCTTGAAGGAATTGGGCGAAATTCAAGTGTAGTACTTGCACCATGATGGGCTGTATTGAACGCATAGCGTGCGGTCGGTTTAACAATTAGGGCTTATCAGAATACTTTTTAAGACCTAATTGGACTCACAATTACAAGAAAACAAAGGAGAAAAATATTATGGGCACTTGGAAATCAGAAATACGTGATGGCATGCACATTGATTGGGATCACCCCATTGAAATGGATGATGGCTTGGTATTGAGATCAGATATTTTTATGCCTATACACAAAGGGAAATTTCCTGTGATCCTCTCTTACGGTCCCTATGGAAAAGGGCTTGCCTTTCAGGAGGGTTACAAAACCGCATGGGACATCATGGAGGTTGAAAACCCTGATGTCATGAGAGGATCTACTAATAAATACCAAAATTGGGAAGTTGTAGATCCTGAAAAATGGGTGCCTGATGGTTACGTTTGTATACGAGTCGATTCGCGTGGCGCGGGAAGATCTCCGGGTTTCATGGACCACAATAACGCGCGTGAAACAAAAGACATTCATTTGTGTATCGAATGGGCAGCCAAGCAAGAATGGTCCAACGGACGGGTTGGAATGAATGGGATTTCTTACTACGCAAGCAATCAATGGCGTGCAGCAGCCAGTAAGCCTCCGCACTTAGAAGCTATTTGCGTGTGGGAAGGGTGGAACGACAATTACAGAGAATCAAACAGGCACGGCGGCATTGCATGTTCATTCCGTAAGAACTGGTTAGAGATGCAAGTTAAAACTGTTCAACATGGAGTTGGTGATAGGGGAAAGAAAAACGCCATCACCGGGGAAACGGTGTGTGGTCCAGAAACTTTACCTGAGTCAGATTTGCGCAACAACATTGAAGATATTTGGAAGCGCGTGATGGACAACGAAATGATCTGTCAATGGTATGAGGAGCGCTCCGCCAAATTAGACCAAGTAGATATTCCGTTACTGAGTGCAGCAAATTGGGGCGGGCAAGGTTTACATACCCGTGGCAATTTTGAAGGTTTTGTGCAATCAAAATCAAAAAATAAATGGCTTGAAGCTCACGGCGGGTCCCATTGGGCTCCTTTTTATACGGACTATGGAATCGGTATCCAAAAACGATTTTTTGATTTTTATCTCAAGGGCAAAAAAAACGGGTGGAACAAGATGCCCAAAGTTTCATTGTTGGTGAGGTCGCCTGGTGAAAAATTTACGCCGCGTGCAGAAAACGAGTGGCCACTAAAACGAACCCAATGGACTTCCCTCTACCTAGATCCTCTGCAAAATACTTTCTCACAGTTCCCCATCAAACAAGAAGCATCCATCCATTACGACATGATGGGAGATGGCGTTACTTTTTCATTTCCCCCGCAAACCCAAGAGGTTGAATTAACTGGTCCGATGGCCCTGAAACTGTTTATTTCATCTTCTACTGTGGATGCCGACATTTTTGCGGTTGTGCGAGTGTTTGATCCTCATGGCAAAGAAGTTTTATTCCATGGGGCCCTTGACCCCAAAACACCCATTGCACAAGGTTGGCTGAGAGCATCACACCGAAAATTAGATAAGAAAAAAAGTACGCCCTATCGACCTTGGCATAGCCACGATGAAAAGCAACCATTGATTCCGGGAGAGGTATACGAATTAGACGTTGAAATATGGCCTAGTTGTATTGTTGTGCCAAAAGGTTTCAGCATTGCTTTGTCAGTTCGTGGACGCGATTACGAACATGCTGACGAAGCAGCGGTCCTCTCCAATATGAAAAATCCTATGAAGGGTTGCGGCCCATTCACGCATGAGGATGAACAAGATCGACCACCGGCTATATTCAGTGGTAGAGTGACTTTGCACATGGGACCCAAACACAAATCAAGACTTTTGGTTCCCGTCATTCCAAAGAAAAAATAATTTTTTAATAACAGGAGGCGCTATGCAGTTTAGCTTTTTAAAAATATGGGGCACCAAATTTGCAATCTTATTTTTGGTTTTATTTTTTGGAAGTGCCCATGCTCAGACCAGTCCATACCCCAATAAACCCATCAAAATTATTATTCCTTTCCCCCCTGGAAATACAACTGACTTGATGGCGCGACTGATCGCGCCGAGATTGTCTGACCGGCTTGGTCAGCAAGTGATTGTTGAAAATCGTCCGGGAGCTAGTGGCATGTTGGGCCTTGACTTGGTGGCCAAAGCAGCTCCTGACGGATACACCATAGGCGCTGGGCAAGGCGGCAATCTCGTCGTGCTTCCTCACACCAGCAAGAGCATTCCCTACAACGCGCTCACGGATTTCTCGCCAATCGCCGTTTCAACCACAAACTATCTTGTTGTGGTCGGTGGCACTGGGGCACCTTTCAAAACGCTGCCTGAAATGATTTCATGGGCCAAGGCGAATCCTGGAAAGTTAACAGTCGCTACCAATGGTGAGGGCGGATTTCCGCACCTGATTTTTGAGCATCTGCGCATGATGGGAAATTTTTCCTTCAACCACATCCCTTATAAAGGTTCAGCGCAAATCGCTACCGACTTGATTGGCGGGCAAGTGCAGGCTGGTGTCGATGGTGTAACCGGACTGACGCCACACATTAAGTCTGGCCGTATCAACCTTTTGGCTGTTACCAGTAAGAACCGAGCTCCACAGTGGCCCGATTCTGCGGCAGCCTCTGAGGCAGTACCCGGCTACGAGTCTGGTGGTTGGTTTGGTTTTGTTGGGCCTGCGGGTATGCCGCGGGAAATCGTAATGCGGCTAAACGATGAAATCAACCGCGCGATGAAAAATCCTGACGTGAATGATAAGTTGACAGCCTCTGGTCTGAATATGGTCTACGAGTCTCCAGATTATTTTGGTGAAATCATCAAGAGTGATTTCGCAAAGTACGGCAAGTTAGTGAAAGACATCGGCTTTAAGCCGCAGTAATTAATTCCTGCAACCTCAAGGAACCTGAATGCAAACTGATTTGACCGCAGGAACACCGCCTAGATATGAGCCTTTTGGCTGGCACCATTGGCCAGACCATTTTTTTATGTCTTATCAATTTCGCCGAGGCCTAGGCGAGACGCAAGAGGGTGGTGGCGCAGTCAGTGAATGTTTTCAGGCAGCAAGCCGAATGATTCCAGGTGATTTTGAGAGTTGGCACAACGAGTGGATGGTCGTCGCTGAACGAAACGATAAACGTGGCGATGAGGCAGAAAAAGATGGCAATATCCGCACAGCGATGAATTGTTGGCTTCGTGCCGCTGATTATTTTCGTTCTGCTGAATTCTGGCTCGCCGCCGATGATCCGCGCCGCTTACCAACTTTCACACGCTGTGAAGCGGCCAGCCAAAAATGGTTGCGTTATCTAAATCCACCTGGCGAAGTGGTGGAAATACCTTACGAAGATGGTAAGACCCTGCCAGCGTATTTCATCAAGTCACCTGCCTACAAGAACATTAGCGAAATACAGCCTGTGCTGATCTCCTTTGGAGGTCTTGATTCATTCAAAGACGAGCTTTGGTTTATGACTGGACGCGGCGCCGTGCAGCGTGGCATATCTGTACTTCTTGTTGATGGTCCTGGACAGGGCGGGGCTCTAAGACGACAGGGTATCGTGTCGCGATATGACTACGAAGTACCAGTGGGTCGCTGCATTGATTGGTTGGAAAAACGTACCGATATTGACCCCAAACGCATTGCTGTCAGTGGTTCAAGCATGGGAGGTTATTACGCTGCACGCGCTGGTTCTTGCGAGCACCGCCTTGCGGCATGCATTTCGCACGGCGCTATTTGGGACATAGAAAAACGCTTTGCTGACCGAGGCGAAGACCATGCACTTGCCGGACACATGAAATGGGTAATGGGTGCCAAAACGATGGCTGAGGCAGTAAAAATAGCAAAGCCATTCAAATTAGAAGGTGTGCTCGACAATATGCGTTGCCCCTACCTAGTGCTTCATGGTGGCCATGATGTACTGGGCGTTGACACTGTTAAATTGGTACATGATTACGCCAAAGCGCGTGGTATCGACGTCATGCTTAAGCTAACCGAAGCCGAAGAAACCGGTGCGGAGCACTGCCAGCACGATAACCCGACCCTTGGACAAGAGATCATGGCCGACTGGTTAACAAAAGTGTTTAAGGTCGATCAAACTAAGCTTTCCTTTGTGCCATCTTAATCTGGCAAAAATTTGTGGAAACATAACCGTGCGACAACTGTGAATATTGTCTTCAGTATGTACCTTCCACTGTTCTGATCGGTGGTTTTGGTACCGCTGGTATGTCTAATGAAGTGATAGTAGGCTTGATTGCCCAAGGTGCTCTTGATCTGACCGTGGTCAACAACAATGCCGGCAATGGTGACAAGAGCTTGGCGGCCCTTCTGCACAAGATGCCGTGTTGCGCGTTTGGATGCAACGAGGTACGCAGAGGCTGCGTCACTGCAGATATACGCCTTCTCAGCACGATGTGGCCTTTTTAGCTTTTCATGGCCAGTCCTAGGCGCTCGATGGTCGCCTTTTCGGAATGGAACATGTTGCGGATGAACTGGGTGTATTCCTCGGTGCCCATGTAGATCACCGATTGATCGTATTTGTCGAAGCTGGCCATCACTGCTGGGTCTTGCAACGTGCTTCTGAAGACGTCGTGCAGGCGTTTGACCACGGCTGGGTCCATGCCCTTGGGGCCGCCAATGCCAAAAGGCGAGTCGGAGACGGTGTCGAAACCGAGTTCATTGAGCGTGGGGGTGTTGGGCCAGCGCTTGGTGCGTTTGCTACCGTAGGTAGCCAAGAGGCGCATGGTGCCTGCTTCAACTTGCGGGGCCCACCCGGTGGCGTCGCTGTGTGACATGACATGGCCGCCCAACACGGCTTGCAGGCCATCGGCGCTCCCTTTGAAGGGTACATGGGTGACGTCGATTTTGGCTTTGCTGGCAAATTCGGCAAAGGCGAGGTGCGGCGTGGTGCCGTTGCCGGTCGACCCATAAGTAAACTTGCCTGGGTTGGCTTTGGCAAAGGCCACCAGGTCGGCGATGGAACTGATGGGGGAGTCGGCCCGCACCACTACGCCGAAGGTGTAGCCCGTTAGACACGCGATGTAGGTGAAATCTTTGAGCGGGTCGAACTGCATCTTCATCATGTGGGGCAGGCGGGCCACCCCAATCGTGATTTGCGACAGGGTGTAGCCATCGGGCTGGGCACGCACCAGCTCGTTTGGCCCCAACATGCCGCTGGCACCGGGTTTGTTTTCGATGACCACTTGAACGCCAAGCGACTTGGTGGCGCTTTCAGCCAAAGCGCGCATTACGGCATCCGTCGAGCCGCCCGCAGGCCATGGACAAATCAATTTGATAGGTTTTGACGGAAAGGTCTGGACTTGCGCCATGCTTTGGAAGGCCAATGTGACCGCAGTTGCCGCGGATGCTTGCATAAATGTGCGACGTCTAGTGCCTACAGTTTTCATAGAGGTCTCCTTTTGAAGTGGGTGAGAATATTTAAATAGAAGCACCGTGAATTAGCAAGAGGGCAAACCTGAGCTGCTTTCCAGGTATGGTTGCTTGCGCGCCCCTATCTCTACTGAGCACTTTGACTTGAAGTTCATCTTCCGCGTGGTCAGCGCCTAGGCTAAAACGGAACTGCTTTAATTGGTTGATCGTAAAACTTCACAATGCCACATATGCTAGGCACCTTGAGGTAATTTCGAAAAGAAATTACGTTACTCTTAAGTGATTTTCTTGCAGCATTTTTAAAAGAAGTCTAATTACGCTAAACCATACTCTTGTTTTTGTAGCAATAGTCACATTCAATTCGTCATATGGCTTTGCTCAAGCTGACTATCCTTTAAGGCCGGT
>SYDB01000165.1 GCA_005786815.1 Burkholderiales bacterium | reverse complement strand
GTCGCAGTTGGGTTATATGACAGTGGCCTTAGGCGCGTCAGCTTACTCAGTCGCCGTATTCCATTTGATGACCCATGCTTTCTTCAAAGCTTTGCTTTTCTTAGGTGCGGGCTCGGTCATCATGGGCATGCACCACAACCAAGATATTCGCTGGATGGGTGGCGTGCGTAAATACATGCCCATCACGTGGATCACCTCTTTGCTAGGTTCATTGGCGTTGATTGGCACGCCTTTCTTCTCTGGCTTCTATTCCAAAGACAGCATCATCGAAGCTGTGGCTGAGAGCGCATTACCTGCTGCAGGATTTGCGCATTTCGCAGTGCTGGCTGGTGTATTTGTCACTGCCTTCTATTCATTCCGCATGTATTTCTTGGTATTCCATGGCGCAGAGCGTTATGACCAAAACCCAGATGCACACCACCACGACCACGCGCACGATGATGGCCACCATGACCATACGCCGCACGAGTCACCCTGGGTGGTGACAGTGCCGTTGTTGTTGTTGGCAATTCCTTCAGTGGTGATCGGTTACTTCACGATCGATGCCATGCTGTTTGGCGATTTCTTCAAAGACGCTATTTTTGTGAACGAAGACAAACACGAGGCTATGCATGAGTTGGGCCACGCATACCACGGTGCGATTGCTATGGCTATGCATGCTTTCAGTTCTGCGCCATTCTGGTTGGCATTAGCTGGTGTTGTGAGTTCTTATTATATGTACATGATCAACCCGGCAGTTCCTGCTGCTATCAAGCGTGCGTGCATGCCCATCTACACCTTGTTTGAAAACAAGTACTACATGGACTGGATCAACGAAAACATTTTGGCCCGTGGTGCGCGTGCTTTAGGTACTGGCTTATGGAAGGGCGGGGATCAGTCTGTAATTGATGGTGGCATCGTCAATGGTTCTTGGAAGTTGGTGGGTGCAGTGTCTGCTATGTCCCGTCAGCTTCAATCAGGCTACATCTACCACTATGCATTGGCCATGATTGTTGGCGTGTTCTTGCTAATGACGTGGTTCGTCTGGCTCAAATAAGGAGAATAAGAAATGGGTTTATTGAGCCTTGCCATTTGGACGCCGATTGCCTTTGGCATCGTCTTACTGGCGTTTGGCCGTGACGAACATGCCACTGTGGTGCGCTGGATCGCTTTGATCGGTGCATTGTTTGGTTTGGCAGTCACTATTCCCGTTTATCACAACTTCGAGATTGGCACGTCTGCACTGCAGATGGTGGAGTCTGGATTGTGGATTGCACGTTTCAATATCTTCTACCGATTGGGCGTAGATGGTTTGTCTTTATGGTTTGTGATTCTCACGGCTTTCATCACCGTGGTGGTAATCATTGCAGGGTGGGAAGTGATTACAGAGCGCGTGAACCAATACATGGGCGCATTCTTGATTTTGAGTGGCCTGATGATTGGCGTCTTTTGTGCGATAGACGGCATGCTGTTTTATGTCTTCTTTGAAGCCACGCTGATTCCTATGTACTTGATCATTGGTATTTGGGGCGGTCCTAACAAAATTTACGCGGCATTCAAGTTCTTTCTCTACACCTTGTTGGGTTCCTTGTTGATGTTGGTCGCGTTGATCTACCTTTACACGCATTCCGGCGGCAGCTTTGATTTGGTGGCTTGGTACAAATTGCCTTTGCCGATGGGCGCACAAACCTTGCTGTTTTTTGCATTCTTTGCGGCATTTGCGGTCAAAGTCCCGATGTGGCCTGTCCACACATGGCTGCCTGATGTGCACGTCGAAGCCCCTACAGGAGGCTCAGCCGTGTTGGCGGCCATCATGTTGAAGTTGGGTGCTTATGGTTTCTTGCGCTTCTCTATGCCCATCGCACCAGATGCGGCGCATGAATATGCTTATGTGTTGATCGCGCTTTCCTTGATCGCTGTGGTCTATGTCGGACTTGTGGCCATGGTGCAAGAAGATATGAAGAAGCTGGTCGCTTATTCATCCGTCGCGCACATGGGATTTGTTACCTTAGGCTTCTTCATCTTCAATGATTTAGGTGTCTCAGGCGCCTTGGTGCAAATGATTGCCCATGGTTTTGTTTCAGCCGCGATGTTCTTGTGCATTGGTGTGTTGTACGACCGCGTGCATTCCCGCGAAATCGCCAGCTACGGAGGCGTGGTCAACACCATGCCTAAGTTCGCAGCTTTCGCCATGTTCTTTGCCATGGCCAACTGTGGCTTGCCAGGTACGGCGGGCTTTGTGGGCGAGTGGATGGTGATCTTGGGCGCTGTGAAATACCAGTTTGTGATTGGTGCGATTGCCGCCTCTGCGCTCATCTTTGGCGCTGCCTACACCCTGTGGATGGTCAAGCGTGTGTATCTCGGCCCAGTGACCAATGACGATGTCAAAACACTCAGCGACATCAATACGCGTGAATTCTTTATGCTGGCCTTGTTGGCGATTGCAGTCTTGGCAATGGGTGTTTATCCAAAACCATTCACCGACGTGATGGATGCCTCTGTGACTGACTTGCTCAAGCATGTTGCAATTTCTAAGTTGCCGCAATAAAGAGGAATAAATCATGATTGAAAAACTCAATATCGCGGCTCTTTTACCTGAATTAATTTTGGTGGTGATGGCTATGGCCATCGCCATGATCGACTTGTTCGACACCTCTGTGCGCCGTCATACCACCTATGTATTGACGCTCATGACCTTGGTCTTGGTGGCTGTCTTGCAGGCGTTTGATGCCAGCGCAGGTGAAACCATTTACAGCTTTGGCAATATGGTGGTGTCTGACCCTATGGGCAATTGGCTGAAATGCTTTTCCACCTTGTCAGTGATGGTGACCTTGGTCTATGGCCGACCCTATGCTGCAGAGCGCGATATGCTTCGCATGGGCGGCGAGTTATTCACGCTAGGCCTGTTTGCGCTGCTTGGCATGTACGTCATGATTTCAGGCAATAACGTCTTAGTTCTGTATCTCGGAGTTGAATTGCTTGCGCTCTCAAGCTATGCATTAGTTGCTTTGCGCAGAGACAACGCCACCGCCAGTGAAGCTGCGATGAAATACTTTGTTCTCGGCGCATT
>SYDB01000164.1 GCA_005786815.1 Burkholderiales bacterium | reverse complement strand
GCCAAGTATTCAAAGTGCATGGGTAGCACCCGCTGGTCGATCATCTCTAGCCGGCCTTCGCGCCAGCGCAAAGTTTATCCAGATTGCTTTTGCTTGCTGAGCTTGTTTGCGTCAGAAATTGGGTTCATGTCAGTCGCCTTCAAATTCACACAGCGAGAAAACAGAATGGCCTAGTTGCTCTAGCAACTGGCGTCCGCCAAGATCGGGCAAATCAATCACAAATCCGCAACCATGCACAACGCCACCCATGCTTTGGATCAAAGCACAAGCCGCTGCCGCGGTGCCGCCAGTAGCGATTAAGTCATCAATTAACAGGATTGACTCGCCAGGAGCAATGGCGTCTGTATGGATTTCGATACGGTCCGAGCCATATTCCAAGGCGTAATCTTGGCCCACAACTTCTGCTGGGAGTTTGCCTTTTTTGCGGACAGGAATGAAGCCCAGTCCCAGTTCATAAGCGACAGCCGCGCCCAATATGAACCCCCTCGCCTCGATGCCAGCGACGCGGTCTATTGCTTGGTTGCGGTAGTGATCGGCTAGGGAATTCACCGTTAATTGCAAACCTGTTGCGTCTTTTAGTAAGGTGGTGATGTCTCTAAACATCACGCCAGACTTGGGGTAATGAGGAACGGTACGAATGCGTGACTTGATGGGCATAGCGATGCTTTGTTTATGGTTGTTGTCCATAGGTTGTGAACTTCTCGAGAACCTCAGCCATTTGGCTCGAAGACAAAATGTTGGGCTGCCCGAGTTGTAGAGCCGTCCAATATTGCTCACATAGGCTCTCGACTTCGACAGTGAGGGCCAATGCGGTTGAGAGGTCTTTGCCAACCGCAATCATTCCGTGGTTGCCTAAAAGACATGCCTTGCGATCTTTAAGCGCAATAAGAGCAAGGTCAGACAAGGCTTGGCTTCCAAACAAAGCATAAGGACAGCAACGAATACTGTCTCCGCCTGCCGCGGCGATCATGTAATGGAAAGCTGGAATATCTAATTGCAAACAAGAAAACGCTGTGGCAAAACGCGAGTGGGTGTGAACAACGGCCCCAACTTCAGAGCGCGCCACCAAAATGTCTTTGTGAAAATGCCATTCACTAGATGGCTTGCCGTCGCTAACAGGTTTACCCTGGAAGTCCATCAACACCATGGCGTCGGCTGACAACTTATCAACAGGTACACCAGAAGGTGTTACCAGCCAGTGGTTTGCAGATACGCGTGCCGACACATTGCCAGAGGTGCCGCGGTTAAGGCCTAATGTGTCTAACTGCTGGGCAGTAGTGAAGAGTTGAGAGCGCAACAACCCTTCAGAAGTTAAAGGCGTTAATGACGGCACTTCAACGTGCTCTTTTGCAGACCCGTTCATTTTTGAAGGTTGAGAACGCGACCGGCAACCGCGTTGAGTCTTTGCAACATCACGGGATCACGCGCTTCGGGCGCGGTGATGATGGCAAATTGCAATGCACTGCGACAAGTGCATTGGTAAGCATGGGCATCGGCTTGCAATTTAGGGGCCACGGTTTTAACCAGCGATCTCGCGTTGTCTGCGTTGACCAAGAGCACTTTGACGATTGCATCAACTGTCACGGCATCGTGGTTCGGGTGCCAGCAGTCAAAGTCGGTCACCATCGCTACCGAGGCATAGCAAAGCTCCGCTTCGCGCGCCAATTTGGCTTCAGGCATATTGGTCATTCCAATCACATCACAGTTCCAAGTTCTGTAGAGCTCAGACTCTGCCAAGCCAGAAAACTGAGGGCCTTCCATGACGAGGTAAGTGCCGCCATCGACGATGTTTATCCCCGCTTCTCTACCAGCTTGCAAAAGGTGTTTGCCGAGTCTTCCGCAAACGGGGTGTGCCATCGAAACATGCGCAACCAACCCTGTTCCAAAAAAGCTTTTTTCTCTGGCAAAGGTGCGGTCAATAAATTGGTCGACTACGACAAATGTCCCAGGGGGAAGGTTTTCTTTCAAAGAGCCCACGGCGCTGACGGAGACCACGTCAGTGACGCCAGAGCGTTTTAGTGCATCAATATTGGCTTTGAAATTGATCTCGCTTGGAGGGATTTTGTGGCCACGTGCATGGCGTGGCAAAAACACCATCTGCTGACCGTTGAGTTCGCCAAATAGCAATGCATCAGACGGTTGGCCAAAAGGCGACTCCACTTTGCGCCATTCTTTGTTGGTCAGGCCTTCGATGTCATAGACACCGCTGCCGCCGATGATGCCAAATACTTGCGATGTTTTTGTTTCAGCCATGACGGACTCCTTATTTGCGAAAAATGTTGGCGTTTAAAAACGCAGCAACGGAAATTACTTCAACCAACCCCGTTTACGGAAATACCACATAGGCACAACCGCACTAGCCGCCATCAGCACGATGGCAAAGGGATATCCCCAGGTTTGGCTGAGTTCAGGCATGTACTGGAAGTTCATGCCGTAAATGCTCGCAATCAAAGTGGGTGGCAGCAAAGCGACGCTGGCCACGGAGAAGTTCTTGATGCTCTTGTTTTGGTTGATGTTGATAAAACCGACTGTCGCATCCATCAAGAAGTTGATCTTGTCGAACAAAAAAGCGGTGTGGTTGTCGAGCGACTCGATGTCGCGCAAGATTTGCCGCGCCTCTTCGAACTGCTCTGCGTTGAGCATGCGTGAGCGCATCATGAAACTCACCGCGCGGCGGGTGTCCATCACATTGCGGCGGATGCGCCCGTTCAAGTCTTCTTGGCGGGCGATGGCGCCTAGCACCTCGCCCGCTAATTCGTCGGTTACGTCCTTGGACAGCACCAATTTGCCAGCTTTTTCGAGTTGGTCATAAATGCCTTCTAGCGTGTCGGCAGAATATTCGGCGTCTGCGTCAAACAGCTTGAGCAAGACATCTTTGTCGTCTTCAATCAGCCCAGGGGCTCTGCGCGCGCGCATACGCAGCAGGCGGAACACGGGAACGTCTTCGTCGTGGATAGAAAACAGCACACCACGGCTTTTGAGGGACTCGTTATTTTGGTTCAAGATAAACGCCACACGTACTGTGCGGGGCTCGTCTTCGTCGGCGATTAAAAAGTCGCTACGGATGTGCAATTCGCCGTTGTCTTCTTCGTAGAAGCGGGCTGATTCTTCGATGTCCTCGTCCATCGCGTCTTCTGGGATCTGTAAGCCGTAATATTGCTTGACCCAGCGCTTTTCTTCGGGGGTCGGCGATTCGAGGTCCACCCAAATTGGCTGGAATTTTGAGAGCTCCTCCAACGATTCGATTTCTTCTTGGAAAAGTCGTCCGTTGGCCAGCGAAAAGATATTGAGCATGGCGATCCCTTAGTCGGGGCAGATTATGGCACCGCGATGGGGCAAGACTAGGGGTTTATGGGGATAAAAAACCACACAGTATTTGATTTCATCCCATTGCCTTTTTTGCTTAGTAAGCGCATAGTGAAACTGCCCATCACAAAAGGAGGTTTTCTTATGAATTTAACGATCAGCGGTCACCATCTTGAGGTTACCCCAGCATTGCGCAGTTATGTGACCGGCAAGCTAGACCGAATAACGCGTCATTTCGACCAAGTAGTGGATGTCAAAGTGCTGTTGAGCATCGAGAACCAAACCGAAAAAGAAGGTCGCCAAAGAGCCGAGTGCAACATACACGTTAAAGGCAACGATATGTTCGCGGAGAGCGCACACCATGACTTGTATGCCGCAGTCGATGACTTGGTCGACAAACTAGACAGGCAGGTGGTGAAACACAAAGACCGTATGCGCAGCCACCATCACCAAAGTCCAAAACGCTTAATGTAGTTACTATAATTGCAAGCACTTTAAGAAGCCGCCTTGTTAGGCGGTTTCGTCATTTTTGACAAGGGTTTCTACGGGTGCATAATCTGCCACCAACTATGAACCGCCTAGCCGCCATTCTTCCTCCCGCCCAAGTCCTTGTGCAAGTGGAGGTCACCAGTAAAAAGCGTGCCTTTGAAGAGGCCGGCTTGTTGTTTGAGGAGCTCCACGGCTTAAGCCGTGCGCTGGTAGCAGACAGCCTTTTTGCCCGTGAGCGGCTGGGCTCCACTGGTTTGGGCCACGGCGTGGCAATACCCCACGGTCGCATCAAAGGCCTCAAGTCGCCTATGGCAGCGGTCTTTCAGTTGGCGCACCCGATTGGGTTTGACGCGCCAGATGAGCAGCCGGTGGGCTTGCTGATCTTTTTGCTTGTGCCCGAAGCATCAACCCAAAAGCATTTAGAAATCCTCTCGGAAATCGCCGAGTTGCTTAGCGACACCGCCTTGCGCGAAAAAATCAAAACTACCCAAGATGCGAGTGCACTGCACAGCATCGTGGCTACCTGGAACTCGGTTCAAGCGTGAAACCCACCGCGATCAGCGCAGACGTTTTATTTGAAGCCTTCCGTGGCCAACTGCGCTGGCAGTGGTTGGCAGGCCTGGGTGCTTCAGAGCGCCGTTTTGATGAAGTCGCAGTGCGCGCCGCCCGCTCGGGTGCTGATTTGGTCGGCTACCTCAACTACATCCATCCTTACCGTGTACAGATATTGGGTGAGCGTGAAATTGCCTATCTCACCAACAGTGCGAGCGTCGACTGCTTGCGGCGCATCTCGCGCATCGTGACGCTAGAGCCGCCCGTCTTGGTGCTTGCCGATGGCCAAACTGCCCCTGGCGAATTGGTCTCTATGTGCGAACGTGCGCAAATTCCGTTGTTTGCCACCACCGAGTCTTCGGCTTTTGTGATCGATGTTTTGCGCGCTTATTTGTCTAAGCATTTCGCTGACCGCTCGTCCATGCACGGCGTGTTCATGGATATTTTGGGTTTGGGCGTGATGATCACCGGCGAGTCAGGCTTGGGTAAAAGCGAACTCGGTTTGGAGTTGATCTCGCGCGGCAACGGCTTGGTCGCAGATGACGTGGTTGATCTTTACCGCATCAACCAAGCCACCATCGAAGGACGCTGCCCCGAGTTGCTGCAAAACTTGCTCGAAGTGCGTGGCATTGGTTTGCTCGATATCCGCGCCATCTTTGGCGAAACCGCAGTGCGCCGCAAGATGCGTTTAAAACTCATCGTGCATTTGGTCCGAAAAGAAACTTTGGAGCGCGATTACGACCGTTTGCCGCACGAACCGCTTTCGCAAGATGTGCTTGGCGTGCCAGTGCGCAAAGTGGTGGTGCAGGTGGTCGCTGGACGCAACATCGCTGTGTTAGTGGAGGCCGCAGTCCGCAACACGAT
Source organism: Burkholderiales bacterium (assembly GCA_005786815.1). GTDB lineage: Bacteria > Pseudomonadota > Gammaproteobacteria > Burkholderiales > Burkholderiaceae_C > Limnohabitans. Next base: position 2,233 of record SYDB01000164.1, on the reverse strand, counting down.
TTTGCAATTGCGCGGCATCGATACCTACCAAGAATTTATGGCGCGGCACCAGCGTGCCATGGCGCAAGGCGACTCTTAAAAGCAATGCGTGATCGTTACAATCACGCTTCTTAGCCAAACACCCTTTGTGGGCTTGTTCTCCATGTTCCACTCCCTTCAAAAAACCTTACAGCTTTCGCATGTCAAGCGCCCTGGCTTGCAAGCGTTGGCGCTCGTCGCGGTTTTGGCTTTGTGGTCCTGTGGCTATAGCCCTGTGAAGATCTATCAGCCTGAAGTCGTGCAGGGTAACTTCGTTTCCAAAGAGCAAGTGCAAGCGCTTCGCGCTGGCATGCCAAGACAAGCGGTTCGCGATATTTTGGGAACACCCTTGGTTACCAGTGTGTTCCATGCAGAACGGTGGGACTACGCATTCACCATCCGTCGACAAGGCAGCGAACCACAGTTACGTCGTTTTACCGTCTATTTCAAAGGCGATACTCTTGACCGCGTTGACGGCGACCCATTGCCCACTGAGGCGGAGTTCGCAGCCAAACTTGACACCCGTCGTCCGCCAACCAAATTGCCTGGGCTCAAAGCCAGTCCAGAAGAGTTGGCCAAGTTGCCCGCTAAATCGAGTGCCTCGACTAGCAATGCCAATGCGACTGCTACCACACCACCTGCAAGCTACCCACCGCTTGAGGGCACGCAGCGTTAATTTTTTAATTTCCTGTGAAGACCATGGCCCACACCCCACACCCCATCCAAGTTGCTGTTGCTGGCGCAAGTGGTCGCATGGGTCACATGTTGATCGAAGCATTGCGCGACACGCCTGATTGCCAACTCGCTGGTGCACTCGATATTCCCTCCAGCCTCGGCATTGGCAATGACGCCACCGGTTTCTTGGGTCAAGCCAGTGGCGTAACGATCGAGTCCGACATCCGCAAAGGATTGGCTAACAGCCAAGTGTTGATCGACTTCACCCGCCCAGAAGGCACGATCGCGCATGTCGATGTGTGTCGCGCCATGGGCGTGAAGATGGTTATTGGCACCACAGGTTTTAGCGATGCACAAAAAGCCCATATCGCTGAAGCGGCCAAACACACGGCGATCGTGATGGCACCCAATATGAGCGTCGGCGTCAACGTCACCCTAAAGCTTTTGCAAATGGCGGCTAAGGCCATGCCCACCGGCTACGACATTGAAATCATCGAAGCACAACATCTCCACAAAGTCGATGCGCCTTCTGGTACCGCGCTCAAGATGGGCGAAGTAATGGCCGAGGCCATGGGTCGTAACTTGAGCGAATGCGCTGTCTATGAGCGCTACGGCCATACCGGCGAACGCGACCCCAACACGATTGGTTTTGCCACTATCCGTGGTGGCGACATCGTGGGTGACCACACTGTTTTATTTGCAGGCACGGGCGAGCGTATCGAAATCACACACCGCTCTGCGAGCCGTGCTACGTACGCGCAAGGTGGTTTGCGCGCCGCCGCTTTTTTGGCCGATAAGAAAACCGGCCTGTTCGACATGTTTGATGTGCTTGGGTTGCGATGAACCAGTTTGCACCCGATATCGCCAGCGATGCGTTCAGCGCCTTCTTAGCCTTGGTGCTGTTGGCCATGTCCGTTGCCAGTTGGACGGTCATTGTTTATAAAACTTGGTTTTTGCGACGCGTAGGCTCAGACATCGCGCAAGGTAAAGCCGTGTTCTGGCAAGCCAGCGATGTTGCGCAAGCGGTGCTTGCCTTGCAAGCGGTAGACCGCAGCGCGGTACTTACACCCTTGGCCCAAGCGCAACAGCTTCTTATGCCCAATACGCTTGGTGCGCAAGGCGATATCCATACCCAACGCACGCGCGTATTGCGTGATGCCTTGCACAGCGTGTTGCAACGGTTGCAATGGGGGCAAGTGGTGTTGGCGACCGTGGGCGCTACTGCACCTTTTGTAGGTTTGCTTGGTACGGTATGGGGCATCTTCCACGCGCTCACTGGCATTGCGACTGCAGGCCAGCTTTCTATCGAACAAGTAGCGGGCCCTGTGGGTGAAGCGCTCATCATGACGGCTGCGGGCTTAGGCGTCGCTTTGCCTTCGGTACTGGCATTCAATGTGATGGGCCGCATGATTAACCGACTCGAGCACGAACTCGAAGGATTTGCGCACGATGTGCGCGCACTCTGATGGCTTTCGGTCGATTCGAGCGTGTGGCTGAGCAACAGCCAATGAGCGAGATCAACGTCACGCCCTTGGTCGAT
>SYDB01000163.1 GCA_005786815.1 Burkholderiales bacterium | reverse complement strand
GCAAAGTGTCTTTATGCGTTGTTTGTATTTTTGGAAATACTGGCGTTTGGAGCGGTGTACCCGTCAAGGCAGACAACTCACGCGCAATGCCAAACACGCTCAAACAGTGCGCCAAATTCGGCGTGAGTTTGAGGGTAAAAAAGGTGTCGTCTAGACGCAAATGCTCGCGGATGTTTTGTCCAAGCGGCGCATCATTCGCAAGCTCTAACAAACCACCGTGGTCATCAGCGATTTTCAATTCTTTGGCGGAGCACAGCATGCCCTCGCTTTCAACGCCGCGCAGTTTACCCACTTTGATTTTGAAAGGCTTACCGTCTTCACCAGGTGGTAACTCGGCGCCCACCATAGCGCAGGGCACTTTGATACCGACGCGTGCGTTGGGTGCGCCACAGACAATATTGAGCAAACTGCCCTGCCCCACATCGACTTTGCACACACGCAAACGGTCAGCGTCAGGATGTTGGACGGTTTCTTTGATTTCACCCACCACGATGCCCGTGAACGGAGGCGCGACAGGTTGAAGCTCTTCGACTTCCAAACCTGCCATCGTCAAGGTGTCAGCCAAGGCTTGGGTAGAAATGGGAGGGTTGCAAAATTCGCGCAACCAAGATTCTGGGAATTGCATCAGCGGTTCTCGTGTCGGTATGGGTTGAGGTGCGCCGAATTACTGGAACTGGCTCAAGAAGCGAATATCGCCATCAAAGAACAAACGTAAATCGTTCACACCGTAGCGCAGCATGGTGAGTCGGTCTGGACCCATACCAAATGCGAAACCGATGTAGCGCTCTGGGTCTAAACCCATATTGCGCACGACGTTGGGATGCACTTGGCCAGAGCCTGCGACTTCTAACCAGCGTCCGGCCAAGGGACCGCTCGGGAACTGAATGTCTATCTCCGCACTGGGCTCGGTGAAGGGAAAAAAACTGGGTCGGAAACGCAAGACCAAATCGTCGGTTTCAAAAAAGGTGCGGCAAAAGTCGGTGAACACGACTTTGAGGTCTTTGAAGCTCACGTCTTCACCAATCCACAAACCTTCGCACTGATGGAACATGGGGGAATGCGTAGCGTCGCTGTCGACGCGGTAGGTGCGCCCTGGTGCGATGACGCGAATTTCAGGCATGCGGGTGTCGCCACCAGCATTCAACAAAGCTTGATGGCGCTTGACGTGTTGCACCGCATGGCGAATTTGCATGGGGCTGGTGTGGGTGCGCAAGAGATAACCACCTTCTACGTAGAAGGTGTCGTGCATCGAACGGGCGGGATGGTCTTCAGGCGTATTGAGTGCCGTGAAGTTGAACCAGTCGGTTTCAATTTCTGGGCCTTGCGCAACTTCAAAACCCATCGAGCCAAAAATAGATTCGATGCGTTCTAGCGTTATGGACACGGGGTGCAAACCACCCTGCGCGCGGGTACGCCCCGGCAGCGTAACGTCCAACGCTTCGGCTTTGAGTTGAATGTCTAATTCGGCGTCGGCCAAAGCTTGGCGACGCGCTTGCAATGCGGCTTCAATCGCTTGTTTGGCGACGTTGATCACCGCACCTTGCGATTTTTTTTCTTCCACGCTCAATGCAACCAGGCCTTTCATCAACGCGGTGATACGACCTGATTTGCCCAAAAATTGGGCTTTTGCATTTTCTAGATCAGCAGGCGTATTGCTTTGCGCAAACAAAGCTTGTGCACTGGCAACCAAAGAGTCCAACTCGTTCATAGACATGCGTGGGTTAGAAAAACAAAAAAAGGGATTGAAGCTTTTTGCAGCCTCAACCCCCGTGCTACTGGCGTTGGGCCAGTGGCAATCAAGCGGCCAGTTTGGCTTTGACTTGTTCGACGATGTGGCCAAACGCCACCATGTCATGCACCGCCAAATCGGCCAACATTTTGCGGTCGATTTCGATATGGGCTTTTTTCAGGCCGTTGGCGAACTGGCTGTATGTCAGACCACATTGACGGGCTGCAGCGTTGATACGCGCAATCCACAACTGGCGAAACACGCGCTTCTTTGTACGGCGGTCACGGTAGGCGTATTGGCCTGCCTTCATCACCGCCTGTTTGGCTACACGGAATACGTTACCGCGGCGACCGCGGAAACCTTTGGCTAGGGCCAGAACTTTTTTGTGACGGGCTCTTGCAGTCACACCACGTTTTACGCGAGGCATATTGTTTCTCCTTGTTCGTCAGTAATTAAAGGCCAGCTTTGGGCAGCATTTGCGCCATGTGACCCATATTGGTCTCATGCACAGCTACGGCACCACGCAGATGGCGTTTGTTTTTGGTGGTCTTCTTGGTCAGAATGTGACGCTTGAAGGCTTGGCCGCGTTTCACGGTGCCACCTGGACGAACACGGAAGCGCTTTTTCGCGCTGCTTTTGGTCTTCATTTTGGGCATTTCAATGCTCCTTTTATTTGTGCTCGTGAGGCGCCCGCAAACCTGTTTGCAGTCTTGTTAGCCCCGAGACACTAATCGCTTACCTTTTCAAACGCGGCTGGCTGGCCGCGTTGCCAAATTTAGGCAGCCGCTACCGAAGTAACTTCTGCCACGGGTTTGGCGGTGCCACCCGGTTTTTTCCTGCCAGGCGCGATCATCATGACCATCTGGCGCCCTTCAAGTTTGGGGAACTGCTCGACAACGATCAAGTCCGCCAACTCGTCACGTATGCGCTGCAACAGCGCCATACCGATTTCCTGGTGCGTGATCTCGCGGCCTCTGAAGCGCAACGTGATCTTGCATTTATCTCCGTCATCCAAGAAGCGCTTGATGTTGCGCATCTTGATGTTGTAGTCACCATCGTCTGTGCCAGGCCGAAACTTAATTTCTTTGACCTCGATCACTTTCTGCTTGGACTTCGCCTCCGCTGCCTTTTTCTGCTCTTGGTACTTGAACTTGCCGTAGTCCATCAAACGACAGACGGGGGGCACTGCTGTTGCAGCTATTTCAACCAGATCCACATCGATTTCACCGGCCATGCGCAAGGCTTCTGCCAAGCTCACGATGCCTAGGGGCTCGTTGTCGGGACCGGAGAGACGGACTTCCGGGGCCATGATTTCCCGGTTCAGGCGATGTTTGCGTTCCTCGCGCTGGCGGCGATCGCGAAATTCAGTAGAGATGGTGACTATCCTTTAAAAAAAACAAAACAGCCTGAAGTTGTGCGACGCACAACCCATGGCAGTTTCGGTATGAAATCAGCTTTTGAGGGCGATGTCCGAGGCGATCTTTTCACAGAAGGCTTGTAGGGGCATCACACCAAGGTCTTGGTTACCTCGGGCGCGCACTGCAACGGCGCCGGCTGCCTTTTCTTTGTCGCCTACGACCAAGATATAGGGCAGCTTCTGCATTGAATGCTCGCGTATTTTATACGTAATTTTCTCATTTCGGAGGTCCAAAGACACCCTAAGCCCTTGATTTTTCAGCATTTTCACAACTTCTTGGGCGAAATCGGCCTGCGCGTCGGTGATATTGAGCACCGCCACCTGAACGGGCGCAAGCCAAGTTGGCAAGGCGCCAGCGTGCTGCTCGACCAAAATTCCAATGAAACGCTCCAAACTGCCCACAATCGCGCGGTGCAGCATGATGGGGCGGTGACGGGCACCGTCTTCGCCCACGTATTCGGCGTCAAGGCGCTCAGGCATGTTCGGGTCGACCTGAATCGTGCCGCACTGCCATTCGCGACCAATCGCGTCTTTCAGCGTGTATTCGATCTTGGGGCCGTAGAAGGCGCCGTCCCTGGGCGCTATCTCGAACTCGCAACCTGAAGCGCGCAAGCTCTCCATCAAGGCATGTTCGGCCTTGTCCCAGCTTTCATCGGAGCCTATGCGCTTTTCCGGGCGCGTGGCCACTTTGTAAATGATGTTTTTGAAGCCGAAGTCGGTGTAGACCTTTTGCAGCAGGGTCGTGTAGTTAACGCACTCGGCCAGGATTTGTTCTTCGGTGCAAAAAATGTGGCCGTCGTCTTGCGCGAAGCCGCGCACG
>SYDB01000162.1 GCA_005786815.1 Burkholderiales bacterium | reverse complement strand
GATGATGAAAGAACCTTTGTCGGTCATCAAAGGCACTTCGCCCATGTAGACCTCTTGCTCTTTCACTTCTTTCACCACTTTAGATTGCGGTGTGGATGACTCGCGGTCATAAATGATGAGTTGCACACGTGCACGCACGGCTGACGAATACGTCAAGCCACGGGTTTGGCATTCGCGCACATCGAATGCGGGACGGGCCAAGTTGTATTCGAGATATTTCATCTCGACAAAACCGTTGTGCGACACGATAGGGAATGCCGCTTCGAATGCAGCTTGCAAACCTTCTTGGGTGCGTTTTTTAGGGGCTACGTCGGCTTGCACAAAGGCGGTGTACGCGTCTTTTTGCATTTGCAACAAATAAGGAACTTCCAGCACGCTGTCGCGGCTTCCGAAACTTTTGCGGATGCGCTTGCGTTCGGTGAATGTATAGGCCATGAGATCTCCGGGATTGATCGCTCAAAACTGTTGCCGCTCTACGCGTATCTCGCGCAAAGCAACGGGCTTGGTCGCTGGCCTCTACCAGCGTTGGCGGACGGTTGCGCATTGCACGCAACCCGAACCAAGGCATCTTCTGCAGTTGGGGTCAGAAGACACTCAAAAATCTTTTGATTTTTGGGTGTGCTCTGTGAGCACAAAAGGCTGAAGGCCGTTTCGGGCGCTTCAGCCTTCGAGAAAACTCAATTACTTGAGTTCTACCTTAGCACCAGCTTCTTCAAGCTTCTTCTTAGCGGCTTCAGCGTCAGCCTTAGATGCGCCTTCTTTCACAGCCTTAGGAGCGCCGTCGACCATGTCTTTGGCTTCCTTCAGACCCAAACCAGTGATTTCACGCACGGCCTTGATGACGGATACCTTGTTGGCACCGGCTTCCAGCAACATGACGTTGAATTCGGTTTTCTCTTCAGCAGCTGCTGCGCCACCGCCGCCACCTGCAGCAGCAGGCGCTGCCATCGCTGCGGCGCTTACGCCAAATTTCTCTTCGATGGCTTTCACCAGTTCGTTGAGTTCCATGACCGTCATGCTGTCGAGCGCGGTCAAAAATGCGTCTTTATCGAATGCCATTTTTTGTTTCCTAACAATTAATTTAAAACAGTTAAAGCTGGCCTTAAGCGGCTACAGCTTCGCCCTCGCCTTTTTTGGCAGCCAACGCGCCCAACACCACTGCGGTGCGAGACATCGGTGACATCAACAAGCCACACAACTGCGCCAACAACACTTCTTTCGAAGGAATGTTTGCCAATTGCTTCACGCCGTTCACGTCTAATGCCTTGCCTGCAAATGCACCACCGCGAATCACCAACTTGTCGTTGGTTTTCGCGAAGTCGGCCACCACCTTAGCGGCGGCGACTGCATCGACAGAAAAGCCATAGATCAGCGGACCGGTCATCTGGTCCGACACAACTTCAAATGCGCTACCAGCGACAGCACGACGGGCTAAGGTGTTTTTCAACACGCTTAAGCTCACTCCAGTGCTACGCGCTTGGTTACGCAGTTTGGTCATGTCAGCGACCGTGATGCCGCGGTATTCCGCCATCACCAGCGTTTGAGCTTGTGCGGCGAGCGTGGTCACTTCAGAAATGACCGCTTCTTTCTCACTGCGATTCAGACTCAAAGTCTTCTCCTTTAAATGTGTTCTCAAGCTGGTTGCTCTTGAACACGTCACTTTTGCAGCGACCTAACTGTCAGGAAGATTCCATTCAGCGGGATCGCCATCTGCGTTGGTTGATGGATTAAGTGTGGTCAAGCCACACACCAACGGTCTTGGATGGCCTGTTGCAACTTTTGAGAGTTACTCCAGCCCACCACTCAGGACCTTTGCTGTTGGGCGAAGGTCCGGATTTTTGAACGCTTGATTAAGCGATCAGTGTTTGTGTATCGACGCGAACGCCCACGCCCATGGTGGACGACACCGCCACTTTGCGCAGGAATACACCTTTGCTGGATGGTGGCTTGGATTTGTTCAATGCTTCGACCAATGCCGCCAAGTTACCTTGGAGCTTGTCAGAGTCAAACGAACGACGACCGATGGTGGCGTGCACGATACCGGCTTTGTCGACACGGAACTGCACCTGACCTGCTTTGGCGTTTTTCACAGCCGTTGCAACGTCTGGTGTCACGGTGCCAACTTTGGGGTTTGGCATCAGGCCGCGTGGGCCCAAGATTTGACCCAAGGTACCGACCACACGCATCGCGTCTGGTGCAGCGATCACCACGTCAAATGGCATATCGCCAACTTTGACCATGGCCGCCAAGTCGTCCATACCGACGATGTCTGCACCCGCGGCTTTGGCTTCTTCAGCTTTAGCGCCTTGAGCGAACACCGCGACGCGGGCTGTTTTACCGGTGCCGTTAGGCAAGACCACAGCGCCACGCACTACTTGGTCTGACTTCTTCGCGTCAATACCGAGTTGCACTGCTACATCGATCGATTCGTCGAACTTAGCAGTTGCACATTCTTTGACGATGCCGATGGCTTCTGTCAATGGGTACAACTTGTTGCTGTCGACTTTGCCTGCAAAGGCTTTTTGTTTTTTAGTGAGCTT
>SYDB01000161.1 GCA_005786815.1 Burkholderiales bacterium | reverse complement strand
TGGCTGTATTACAAGCTACTGTGATGGCCTTCACGCCAGAAAATGCCAACCAATTGCCAACCGTCAAAGTTCGCTGCGTTATGTGCGCTTCTGACTTATCTCCGTAGGGTGCGTGGCCTGAATCTGCCACATAAACCAAATCTTCCGTCGGCAACGCTGCACGTATTGCGCGCAATACCGATAAACCGCCTACGCCAGAGTCAAATACGCCAATAGCATCTGCAAAAGGCATAGGTGAGCGGCTAGATGACGACATATCTGCTTATTTTCTACCATTCATCATCTGGTCACTGATTTAGATTTAAATGACCAATGCCTAAGTTGTTTGCATTTATTATGAAACCCATGCAACCCCAAATTCCACAACCTTCCCCCTACGACATCGTGATATTTGGTGGCGCTGGCGATTTGTCCTTTCGTAAATTGCTGCCTGCGCTCTACATGGCCCATGCACATGGCAAATTAGAGGTTGACACCCGCATCATCGGTATTGGCAGACAGGCTTGGAGCCGCGAGCAATATCTGGACTTTATCAACGAGCAGTCCCCGCCTTTTATTCAAGCCAACGCATTTAAACAAGATGATTGGAAAAGTTTTATAAGTCGTCTGCAATTTGTTCAACTCGACCTCATCAACGCAGGAGACTATGAAAAACTCAAAGCAGTCTGCATTGATCCGCGCATGCGGGTTTTTTACTTAGCCACTGCGCCTAGTTTGTTTACCCAGATTTGTGCCAATTTATCGCAAGCAGGTTTGGTAGATGCGCAGTCGCGAGTAGTTCTTGAAAAACCTTTAGGCATAGACCTCGCATCTGCCCAAGCCATCAATTTGCAAGTCTCGCAATACTTTGAAGAACGGCAAATCTACCGTATTGACCACTATCTAGGCAAAGAAACAGTCCAAAACCTCATGGTGCTGCGTTTTGGCAATGCCATCTTTGAACCCTTGTGGCGTGCGCCTTACATCAAGAGTGTCCAAATTACCGTTGCTGAAACCGTGGGGGTAGGCAGTCGCGCTGGGTTTTATAACGGCGCTGGGGCTATGCGCGATATGGTGCAAAACCACTTACTACAACTGTTATGCATTGTGGCGATGGAGCCTCCCATCTCCATGGACGCTGATGACGTTCGTGACGAGAAACTCAAAGTACTGCGCTCACTGCGCAAGATGGACTTGAGCGATATCAAACGCGATACCGTTAGAGGTCAATACACAGCCGGCAACAGCGAAGGACTGGCTGCAAAAGGCTACCGTGAAGAAGCTAACGTACCCCCCGATAGCCGAACCGAGACATTTGTCGCTTTGAAAGAGCATGTCAACAATGCAAGATGGGCGAACGTGCCGTTCTTTTTAAGAACTGGCAAACGATTACAAAAAAGACACTCGGAGATCATCATTGAATTTTCTGAACAACCCTTTTCAATATTTGGCAATGCCGCACAACAACCGAACCGACTCATCATCAGCCTGCAGCCAGAAGAATCTATCCAGTTGCAGATGATGGTGAAGGAGCCTGGGTCTGGTATGAATATGAGCCCCGTGAACTTAGGGCTGGATTTGCAACTCTCTTCCGATAAGCGTCGCGCCGAGGCCTATGAGCGGGTATTGATGGACGTTATCAAAGGTCGTCTGACACACTTTATGCGCAGAGACGAACTAGAAGCAGCATGGACTTGGGTAGAACCTATCTTGCATGGTTGGGAAACATTAGACGACAAGCCGCGCGAATACCCTGCCGGAAGTTGGGGGCCTGCCGCCTCATCTGCCTTGATGGCGCGCGAAAATCTTTGCTGGTTTGAGGAAAACTAGAAGCTAGAGACCAACAAGTTGCCCGCCTAAAATACCCGGATGCCAACGTTTATTCCACCGCAACAGCGCAAAGCTTGGACAGCACTTGCAGCGTTGCCGGGCGCCTCATCAAACCATTTACGAGATCTGCTGGGTGACAAAGGTCGCCAAGCCCGTATGCAAATTTCTGCGGCAGGCATCACGCTTGACTACACCCATCAGAGAGTCAATACAAATGTGATGGCGCAACTCTTGGCCTTGGCTGATGAGTCACATGTCAAAGAACAAGCCCTCGCTATGTTCCATGGTGAGTCCATCAACCAAACAGAGAACCGTGCTGTTTTACACGTGGCATTGCGTGGTAGTCACACGCCCAACCCGCCTTGGGGCGAGACTATTTCTTCGCAAGTTGCCGCTGAGTTATTGCGTGTCTGCCTTTTTGCAGAAAAAGTCCGTTCAGGTGCACTAATGGGTTTTAAACAAACGCCAATCACCGACGTTGTGAACTTAGGCATTGGCGGCTCCGATTTAGGCCCTCGTATGACCACGGGTGCGCTGGTCAACCAAACGCAGCCAATGGGTGGCCATCCTGTCAAAGTGCACTATGTATCGAATGTGGATGCATGGAGTTTGTTCGCCACCTTACAAAACTTAGACCCATCGCGCACGGCCTTTGTGGTGCAAAGTAAAACATTCACCACACAAGAGACCATGACATTAATGGCATCGGCTAAGCGGTGGTTATTGGATGGAGGCTGTCCTGATGCACAACTTCATCAGCATCTGATTGCTGTGACCGCCAGTCCAGCCATCGCTGCATCGCATGGCTTCAACCCAGAACATATGTTCGAGTTTTGGGACTGGGTGGGCGGCCGCTATTCGATCTGGTCGGCTATTGGTCTTCCTTTAGCAATTGCCATTGGTTCATTTGGATTCCAAGAATTGTTAGCAGGTGCACGCGCCATGGACGAGCACTTTTTAAACGCTCCGCCTGATAAAAATATGCCATTGGTCATGGCCCTCATGGACGTATGGAACACCAATTTTTTAGGTGCCTCAACCCATCTCATTGCCCCTTACGCTGCAGCCCTTAATAAATTTGCCAGCTTTCTACAGCAAATGGAAATGGAGTCCAATGGAAAAGGCACGCATATCGATGGCTCTAAAGTCGCTATCAAAACTGCACCTTTGGTTTGGGGCAGTCTTGGCATTGACGGGCAACACGCCTATTTCCAATTGATACACCAAGGGACACACTTGGTCCCCATTGACTTTATCGGTTCGCGGGAAGAACACACGCCGCTACCCTTGGCTGCCGAACATCACCGCGTCGTGATGCTCAATATGCGAGCTCAAGCCCAAGCTTTAGCAATGGGGCGAACTGAAGACGAAACACTAAAAGTGCTTCTACAAAGCGGTTTGTCTTCTGAAGAGGCACACCGTTTGGCACCGCATCGCAGCTACCCTGGCAATATTCCAAGCAGCACCGTTTGGATGGATGCCCTCACACCGAGAACGCTTGGCGCACTGATTGCTCTGTATGAGCACAAAGTGTTTTGCCAAGCCGCGATTTGGGGCATCCATGCTTACGACCAATGGGGCGTAGAGCTTGGTAAAACGATTGCCAAAGAAATTGAAACCCGACAATGAGTGGCCATGACTGAAGTGCCTGCGCTGCGCAATGCACCCACAAGTAACGCTGATCTTTTCTTCTCCTTCAACTGGCTCGCACTTCAAGGATTTGGTGGCGTTTTAGCCGTTGTTCAACGCGAGTTGGTTGAAAAAAAGAAGTGGCTCACACTAGAAGAGTTCGTTGAAGACTGGTCTGTTGCACAAATACTGCCTGGCCCCAATGTGATCAATCTCGCATTGATGATCGGCGGCAAACATTTTGGATGGCGCGGCGCGCTCTCCGCTTTGGCTGGTTTGTTATTGGCTCCAACTATTTTGGTGCTCATCATTGCGAGCGCGATTGCAGGCGTTGCAGATTCAGAAGCGATGCAAGGCGCACTGCGCGGAATGGGCGCGGTCTCTGCAGGTTTGATCATGGCCACGGGCATCAAAATGCTTCCTGCTCTCAAAACCAACCCAATGGGGCTTTTCGCTTGCATTGCATTGGCAACAATCACATTTTTCGCAATTGCCATATGGCGACTGCCTCTGTCCTGGGTATTACTAACACTGGGACCACTTGCAAGCCTATGGGCTTGGCGTTGCATCACTAAAAGTGAAACAGTATGAGCATTACGCTGAATTTTCAAGACTGGCTTTCGCTTTTTCTGCACTTTGTCTCTCTTTCGCTTTTGGCAGTGGGTGGTGCGATCACAACGGCACCTGATATCCACCGCTATTTAGTAGATGATCAACATTGGCTAACGCATTACCAGTTCACATCGTCTGTGGCGATTGCCCAAGGAGCGCCTGGCCCTAATGTGATGTTTGTTGCTTTGATGGGCTGGAACGTCGGTATGAATGCTGCTGCGGGTATGACGCCAGAACCTACCATGCTGTATTGCGTCATGCTGGCACTTTTAGGTGTTTTAGTGACTATGGTGGGCATCATTATTCCCTCTGCCACATTGACATTTTTCTCTACCCAATGGGCACATCACAATCGAGAGCTGAGGGAAGTCAGGGCGTTTAAAGCGGGATTAGCGCCCTTGGTGATGAGTTTATTGGTGGCTACCGGTTGGTTACTCACTGGTCACCATGACAACTACGCACAAGACTGGCCAATGTGGTTATTAGCGGCCGTCACAACAGTGATCGTTTGGCTAACAAATACCCACTTGCTAATACTTCTAAGCGCTGGCGCATTACTGGGTGCATTTCAAATCATTTAAAGCTTGACCATTGAAGGCACGTTAAGTTTTTCACAACATGCGTTGTCTGCGTGCCTCATACAAACACACACCACTCGCAACCGATACATTCAAACTCTCGACGGCACCTTGCATGGGTATGCTGACCAGCTCGTCACAGGTTTTACGCGTCAATTGACGCATACCGTCACCCTCTGCACCTAAAACCAAAGCAGTGGGACCTTTGAGATCAACATCGAACAATGTTTTTGGTGCATCGTCACTGGTGCCAATGATCCAGATATTGCGTTCTTTTAATTCATTCAGCGTACGGGCTAAATTGGTCACCATGAAGTACGGCACAGTCTCTGCTGCGCCGCTTGCTACTTTGGCTACGGTGGCATTCACACCTACCGCATGGTCTTTAGGTGCGATCACTGCATGCGCCCCTGCACCATCCGCCACACGCAAACATGCGCCTAGGTTGTGTGGGTCTGTCACGCCATCGAGAACCAAAATAAGTGGGGCGTCTTTTCCTTCTAAGGTGTCGAGTAAATCATCAAGTGAATGCACCATCTTGATTTCGTTGACACGGGCGGCTACGCCTTGGTGTCCATGACTACCCGCCAATTTGGCAATGCGCAAAGCATCAGCCTCTATCAAACGCACACCAGTTTCTTTAACGCGCTCTAAAAATTGGCGCATACGCGCATCACGGCGCGTGGGTTCGTAATAAATTTCAATAACAGAGGCAGGAGAGGTTTTCAGGCGCACACCGACCGCGTGAAAACCGAAAAGAACTTTGGGGGTAGAAGACATGGCCAGATTATCGGCTAGCCATTTAAACCCTTTGCCCTGCTTCAATCGTCATATAAAGATCACATCGCGCGGCCAACTTCGGATCATGCGTCACCAAAACCAAGGTCGTTCCTAATTCTTGGTTCAATTCAAACATCAAGTCCATGATGCGCTCTCCACTGGCATGGTCCAAACTGCCAGTGGGTTCGTCAGCTAATAAAACTTGTGGTTTAACAACGAATGCACGCGCCAGAGCTACGCGCTGCTGTTCGCCGCCTGAAAGCACTTTGGGGTAATGGCCGAGTCGTGTGGCTAAGCCCACACGCGTCAACATCTCCTTTGCAAGCTCCCTGGCATTACCGATTCCCGCCAACTCCAAAGGCAACATCACGTTTTCTAATGCTGTCATATTGCCTAGCAATTGAAAGCTTTGAAAAACAAAGCCGATTTGCTTGGCACGCAAGGCAGCACGGTCATCTTCATCTAAGGCAAACATATCTTGCCCAGCAAGCACCACGGTACCTTGGCTAGGCGTGTCTAATCCCGCCATGATGGACAACAAAGTACTTTTGCCAGAACCCGAGGCGCCAACAATGGCCAAAGACTGCTGAGCGGGAACGGAGAAGTCGATATCGCGGAGAATGTCGAGTGTGCCGGTGGCGTCTGTCACCGATTTGTACACATGCGAAACAGAGATTAAGTTCATAAAGGACATGGCAATGTTAAGGCGACACTTTACCTTGGGTGGAATATGCACGGCAGTCGCTGGGCTATTGCACGCAACGGCAAATGCGCAAAGGCAAGTGATTTCCTCTAGTGGCACCGGATTAGAGGGCGATGTCGTCTCCACACGCCCTCGCCCTCCACGTGGACAAAGTGCTAGCAGCCAAGTACCACCCCCAGGTTCTGCCCCACAGCCTGGAACAGTACCGGTTGCCACAATTTTGGTTTTGGGTGATTCACTGAGTGCGGAATACGGCATCACCCGCGGTAAGGGCTGGGTGGCTTTGATGGCTGCGCAATTGCAAAAAGAACGTGGCGATGTGCAAGTTGTGAATGCCAGTATCAGCGGCGACACAACAGCAGGTGGGCGTTCTCGCTTGCCAGCTTTATTGAACCAAGTGCGTCCTGTCATGGTGGTGATTGAGTTAGGTGCTAACGATGCGCTGCGTGGCCTCGACTTAGACAGCACCCAAAATAATTTTGAGGCCATGATTGAAGCGTGTCGCGCTGTCAATGCGAAAGTTGTTTTGGTGGGGATGCAGATACCACCTAACTACGGTCCAGACTATGGCGCTAAGTTTGCGGTGATGTTTGCCAATTTGTCGAAAAAATACAAAACTGGTTTGGTGCCTTTCCTTCTAAAAGGAATCGCAGATGTACCCGATGCAGTCAATAATTTCCAAAATGACCGCATCCATCCGCGTGAAGAGGTGCACCCCAAAATGCTAGCTAACGTGCTTCCTGAAATAAAAAAACACTTAAACCGATAAACGTGAGCGTCCATCTTTTATCTGCCGTTGAGGCCATCCAACGCATGCGTATCACCCTTGGCCATCCGGGCGGGTTCGATGCGATCATCGATGCGCGCAGCGAAGA
>SYDB01000160.1 GCA_005786815.1 Burkholderiales bacterium | reverse complement strand
GATATTGACCAAACGCCCTTCGTAATGCGCCACGAACATCGGTGTCAGGATGCGCATAAAGCCAGCAAGAACTACCAAGGCTGGTGCGTATTGGTCTATTTTTTTTATTAGTGCCGTGTCAAAGGCTTCTCTGGGATTTGGGGTATTGGCAAAACTGGTGTGGTCGACCACTTGGGTTGTGACGCCGTGGTGTTGGGCGAGGCCTAAACCCTTGGCCGATGGTCTATTGCTTATGACGGCTGCGACTCTCGCTTGCAAGGGTTTTTCCCAATTTTGGGCTTTGGCGGCGAGGATGATGGCTTCCATATTGGAGCCGTCGCCGGAGATGAGGATCACGATGTTTTTCATGCGGGGTGCATTATCGATCGGGGTTTGCCCGCATTTATGGCGCTATGGGCAGGAAAAAGAGCACGGTCGTGCTAAAAATTGCCGATTGCTTGGATAATGCGCCGGCTTAGTGAAAAAAGCTGGTCAACGCAGCTAACTAAAAACACCACTCTAAAGAACTACCAATCAAAGCTCATAAGGAATTCCCCACATGGATTTGGCCTTTACCCCAGAAGAAGAGGCGTTTCGCCAAGAAGTGCGTGCTTGGGTGCACGCGAATTTGCCTAAAGATCTCTCGCACAAGGTGCACAACGCCCTACGTTTGACGCGTGAGGATATGCAGCAGTGGGCGCTGATTTTGGGCAAGAAAAATTGGCTGGGATATAGCTGGCCCACGCAATTTGGTGGGCCTGGTTGGACTGCCGTGCAAAAGCATTTATTCGAAGAAGAATGTGCTTTGGCGGGTGCACCACGTGTCGTGCCTTTTGGCCCTGTGATGGTGGCGCCTGTGATCATGGCCTTTGGTACGCCCGAGCAGCAGCAGCGCTTTTTACCCGGCATCGCCAGTGGCGAAGTGTGGTGGAGCCAAGGTTATAGCGAGCCTGGATCTGGGTCAGACCTCGCGTCGGTCAAAACCCGCGCAGAGCGCGTGGGCGACCACTATGTGGTGAATGGCCAAAAAACGTGGACCACTTTGGGCCAATATGGCGAGTGGATCTTCTGCTTGGTACGCACCAGCAATGAAGGCAAACCGCAAACAGGCATTTCCTTTTTGCTGGTCGATATGAAGTCACCTGGCGTGACAGTGCGCCCGATCAAATTGCTCGACGGTGAGTGCGAGGTCAATGAGGTGTGGTTTGACAACGTCAAAGTACCTGTCGAAAACCTAGTGGGTGAAGAAAACAAAGGCTGGACTTATGCCAAACATTTGTTGGCGCATGAGCGCACCAACATCGCCGACGTCAACCGCGCCAAGCGCGAGTTGGAGCGTTTGAAGCGTGTGGCCAAAGCCGAAGGCGTGTACGACCCTGCAACGGGTGGCGCAGAAGCACTACGCTTCCGCGATGAAATCGCCAAGCTCGAAGTCGACGTGGTGGCACTTGAGATGCTGGTTTTGCGTGTCTTGTCTGCCGAAAAATCAGGCAAACAAACCTTGGACATTGCAGGCTTACTTAAAATCCGCGGCAGCGAAATTCAACAGCGCTATAGCGAACTCATGATGCTGGCCGCAGGCCCTGCCAGCCTGCCGTTTATCGAAGAAGCCATGCAAGCCGGATGGCAAGGCGATGTCGCACTCAATAGTTTGTGGCTTGGCGGCACTCCGCACAACGCGCCTTTG
Organism: Burkholderiales bacterium; assembly: GCA_005786815.1. Lineage (GTDB taxonomy): Bacteria > Pseudomonadota > Gammaproteobacteria > Burkholderiales > Burkholderiaceae_C > Limnohabitans. The sequence continues at coordinate 2,093 of SYDB01000160.1, read as the reverse complement.
GCGTCTACCTACTTCAATATGCGTAAAACCACAATTTACGGTGGTTCTAACGAGGTGCAACGCAATATCGTCGCGCAAACCGTACTGGGATAAATCATGGACTTTAATTTTTCTGACGAACAAGAACAACTGCGCGACGCGGTTCGCAAATGGGTGGACAAAGGCTACGACTTTGAGCGCCGCAAACAGATCGTGGCCGAGGGTGGGTTTTCACGCGCAGCATTTAATGAACTGGCCGAACTCGGCTTAGGCGGTTTGTATATCCCCGAAGAACTTGGCGGATTGGGCATGGGCCCCGTCGAAGGCATGGTGGTGATGGAAGAGTTGGGACGCGGCATCGTGCTCGAACCCTTGGCGCACACCTTGATTGCTGGCGCTGTTTTGTCTCACTACGCCCCATCAGGGCTGCAGACTGAATGGTGCGCAAAGATCGCTGGTGGTGAGGCCTTGGTGGTGCTGGCGCACCAAGAACGCAAAGCGCGTTACAACCCCAAGGTCTGCGAGACACAAGCCATAGCCGCAGGCGATGTTTGGACGATTACCGGTGCCAAGAGCGTGGTGGCTGCTGGTGACCATGCAGACGCTTGGTTAGTACCCGCTATGGCTAATGGTTCTATTGCCTTGTTACTAGTGGCTAAAGGCGCAAGCGGCGTGACGACTCGTGGATATGTCACCCAAGATGGCAGCCGTGCGGCGGAGTTGGTTCTGAATAACGCCCCTGCAGCATTGTTAAGCCACAAGGGCCAAGAGGCAGTGGCGTATGCCGTGGACATCGGCATTGCTGCCTTGTGTGCAGAAGCCGTGGGTGTGATGGACAAAACCTTGGCTATCACCGTTGAGTACATGAACACACGCAAACAATTCGGTGTGGCGATTGCGAGTTTCCAAGCGTTACGCCACCGCGTGTCTGATATGAAAATGCAACTCGAGCTGGGTCGCTCGATGAGTTATTACGCCACGTTGAGACTCAACGACAGTCCCGCTGAACGCAGCCGCGCCATGAGTCGCGCCAAGTACCAAATCGGTCGATCCATGCGCCACATCGGGCAGGAGGCAGTGCAGTTGCACGGCGGCATTGGCGTCACGGATGAGTACATCGTCAGCCACTATTTCAAGAAGCTAACGCAGCTCGAGATGACTTTTGGCGACAGCCTCCACCATTTGGGTGAGGTGTCTGCGCATATGCAAGACACGGCTGGCGTTTTTGCTTAAAGCTTGGGGTGGGACAATGCTGGTATGCACCCCAACGCCCTGTTAGAAGCTTGTACTGAGCTTGTCCGTTTGACCCTGAAGTTTGAACACCCCGCTGACGCGGTAGTGTCCAAGTTTTTTAGAGACTACCGTAAAACCTATGCCTTTGGCCCGCGCGAGCGTGCGGCGTTGGCTGAGACCACCTACAACGTCTTACGTAACAAACTGCGCTACGACCATTTGGCGCCCTCTGGCTCGGGCCCTAAGGAGAGACGCTTAGCGATTTTGGGGTTTGCCGACCATTTGCAAAATACTGCGAATAGGCCAGCTTCTGAGCCTCACTCGAATGGGGCTACGTCTGTAAAACCCTCAGCTGCCAAATACGTTGCTGCCAGGCAAGCCACACAAAACCGCCACGCAATACCCAGCAACAACCCGCTCGATTTTTTGTTTGGCGCACTCAATAAGCAAGAAGCCGCTTGGTTAGAAGCCTGCGCCAAAGTGCAAACTTCGGATTTGCTGGAGCGCCATCGGCACAACCTGCCTGAGTGGTTGGTCGAACCTTTGAAAGCCCAAGTGGGTGACGGGTTTTGGCCTTTGGTGGCGCAACTCAATTCTTCGGCGCCCTTAGATTTGCGCGTCAATACCTTCACCGACAAACGTGAAGACGTGCAAAAGGAACTGAAAGTTGCGGGTATTCAAGCTACGCCCACCCCGTTTTCTCCTTGGGGTTTGCGTATCCAAGGCAAGCCTGCCTTGTCTCAACTCGATTTGTTTTCTCGCGGCGCGGTTGAAGTGCAAGACGAAGGCTCGCAATTGCTGGCTTTGTTGCTAGACGCCAAGCGCGGCGAAATGGTGTGTGACTTTTGTGCTGGCGCTGGCGGCAAAACTTTGGCGATCGG
>SYDB01000001.1 GCA_005786815.1 Burkholderiales bacterium | reverse complement strand
TGGTGATCGCTTGGCAAGCACGTGATGTACAACGCCTTACAGATTTAAGTCAGTGGGTGCATGCAACACGCGAGACGGCTGAATTGCGTTTGCAGTCTGAGCAAATGGGGCGATCTATGCTGGAGTGGCTTCGCAATCAAAACACTGTCGACGCAGAAAGTGTTGACATGTGCAACGCGCTCGTACCCACTTACCCGCTCACATTCGCTTTGGCTTTGTCCTTGACTGGTGCGCCCATAGAGCAATGTTTGCAAAGTTATGCGTTTGGTTGGGCCGAAAACATGGTGCAAGCTGCATTGAAGTCGGTTCCATTGGGACAAAACTCCGGTCAGCGGATACTATTAGCGATGTCGCAAAATATTTCGCAGGCTGTTTCGCAGGCATTAGCCGCCACTGACGAGACGCGGCAAGTGTTCTCACCCATGCTGGCCATTTTGTCAGCGCAACATGAAACCCAATATTCGAGATTATTCAGATCATGAGCTCACTACACACCATTGCACAACGCACTAAAAAACTTCCTCCTCTACGTGTTGGTATTGGAGGCCCTGTCGGTTCAGGCAAAACCACTTTGCTTGAAATGCTCTGCAAAGCGATGCGTGAGCGTTATGACTTAGTCGCCATCACTAACGACATCTATACCAAGGAAGACCAACGTCTACTAACCGTGAGTGGCGCATTGGCGGCCGAGCGCATCATGGGGGTAGAAACTGGCGGATGTCCGCACACTGCCATTCGTGAAGATGCATCTATCAATCTAGAAGCGATTGACCGCATGTTGGTGGAGTTTCCCAATGCCGATGTGGTTTTCATCGAGAGCGGCGGTGACAATCTAGCCGCGACTTTCAGCCCAGAATTGAGCGATTTGACGATCTACGTGATCGATGTCGCTGCTGGAGAAAAAATCCCCCGCAAAGGCGGCCCTGGCATCACCAAAAGCGATTTGTTTGTGATCAACAAAACCGACTTGGCGCCTTATGTAGGCGCAGATTTATCTGTGATGGAAGCGGACACCATTCGCATGCGCACCAACACACAAGGATTGAAGCCTTTTGTAATGACCAATTTGCGAACACTCACAGGTTTGCAAGTTGTAGTCGACTTTATCGTGACCAAAGGGATGTTGCCAAACTGATCGCGTTTGGCTGGCTACTGAAAGTTAGTTTTACAAAATATTTAACGACTTGGCGGCGCAATAGACGCGCCTTCGATCTTGTGGCGCTTCAAGGCTTGCTGAACAAATCCGCTGGCCTTCATGTCTTCGACAAAAGTGTGCAGAAATTTCTCTGCATCCACCCCGCGTTTTTTAGGAACACCCATGGCTTGGGAGATCACCATAAAACTGCCAGGCAATAAGCGCAGGTCAGGCAAACGCTTGGCATCTAACTCGAGTTGTTGTTTGACGCCTGCAGCCACATCATGTTTTTCAGATACGAACATATCTACCACCGTGGGCGATGTGGGGCTGCGGACTAACTTGGCTTGTTTGATTTCTCGGGTGAGAAATAAATCGTAGGCACTGCCCTTACCCACAACGATGGAGTGCTCTGGGCGGTCAACTTCTTCATTGCGTTGCAAGGGTGAGTTTTTATGTACCAAATAACTGCCTTCTATCAACACATATGGTGCCGTGAAAGCGATGGCATCCGCACGCATAGGGTCGACTGCAAAAAATCCGATATCGACTTTTTCCGTGGAGAGTGCCTCAACAGATTTACCGGCCGCATCAAAAACCACATATTCCACAGGTACGCCTAAGCGTTTTGCGAGTTCGGCTGCCAAGTCGACCGATACGCCTGCCGGCTTTTGAGTAACAGCATCTAGCTTGGCCAATATGGGGTTTCCGACGTTGATACCGGCGCGGAGTTTTCCTGTGGGTGCGAAGCTTTGGATCATGTTTTCACCATAAGGATAACCCTATATAAAAGCAATCTCTAAATTATCTTGCTACAAAAACTTAGAGAAATTTCACACCAAACAGGGTTGCACCCCTTGCCCTTTGTATAAATGCTTGTTACTTTACGCACAGGCATGCCACTACGGCATAGTTGTTAGACATAGGAGATTTAGAACCATGTTAAAAAACATCATCAGCGGCTTTCTCGTGGCCACTATGGCAGTAGCCGGATTAGCCATGGCGCAAGGTAAACAAATAAAAATCGGTGTGATTTTTGATATGTCCGGTGCACTTGCCGCTGGCGGCTCGAACGCAAGCTACCTGGGTCCCAAATATGCGATTGACATCATCAATGAGCGTGGTGGTGTTGAGGGCTACAAGATTGTTCCCATCTATGTAGATGCTCAAAGTAAAACCGAAGTGGCCATCAATGAAACTGAGCGCCTTGTCAATCAAGAAAAAGTAGATGTCGTCATGGGCGTGTTCTCTTCTGCGCAGTGTGTTCCTATGGCCCAACGCCTTGACCAAGCTAAGAAGTTTATGTGGGCCAATGTTTGTGTTTCATCTGCGGTTTTTAAAGATAAGAATTTGAAATATATTTTTAGAGGGCAAGTCCATTCTGACCAAATGGGTGAGGCTTCTTGCAAATTCTTGGCAGAAAACTCAAAATCAAAATTCGGTAAAGAGATTGGTGATTTGAAGGTTGCAATCATTTATGAAGACGGCCCATACGGAGCTGGCGTAGCCATGGGTAATGAGGTGAATTGCAAGCAATTAGGAATGCAAATCACTTTGAAAGAAGGATACGCAGCAACTGCACCAGATTTGTCTGCACTTGTAACCAAACTTCGTCGCGCGCGACCTGATGCGATTCTTCATACGGGCTACAACCCCGACATCACCTTGTTCTTAAGACAGTCTAAAGAACAAGGCTTGAAGTGGGGTGCGCTTATTGGTCACGGTGCTGGGTATGGTCAATTTGACAAACTATTTGCAACATTCAAAGAAGATGCAAATTACATCTACAACGTTGATCCTGTAGCCGCACAATTGATTGATCCCAAGGCGCTAAAACCAGGTTTAGGCGCTGTAACGTCGGAAATGATCAAGCGTTATAAAGCAGATGTCAAAGCGGATGAAATTCCTCCCCATGTTTCAATGGGCTTTAACCAAACTTGGATCTTCTTGACTGATGTTCTGCCGCGCGCAATCAAAAAATATGGTGGTATTGACTCGGAGGCCCTAAGAAAGTCTGCGCTGGATACTGACATCCCAGAAGGCGGAACTATTCAAGGCTATGGAGTTAAGTTTGTTCCACCCGGTCAGTCTATGTCTGGTCAGAACGAGAGATCTACACCCGTTGTTCATCAGTACATCAACAAAGACACCTTTGTTGTGTGGCCAAACGCCATTAAATCAAACGATCCAGTTCTGCCCCTTCCTAAGGGCCACGCCTATTCCAACTGATGTTGGTCGTTGAAGCTCTGACCAAAAAGTTTGGTGGTTTCACCGCCGTAAATGGCATCTCTTTTGAGGTCAAACGCGGTGAAATCGTCGGGCTAATTGGTCCTAATGGTTCTGGCAAAAGCACCACCTTCAATGTGCTTGCTGGACTTTTTGCGCCAACTTCTGGGACGGTGTCTTTTGATGGCCAATCCATGGGAGGTTTACCTCCCTATCAAATTTGTCAACGTGGATTAGCCAGAACTTTTCAAATTCCCCGTCCATTTCGCAAATTATCGATTCTTGAAAATGCAACCCTGGCAGCCTATTACGGCGCAAGCCAACCCATCACGCGTGGCGAAGCGCTCAGACGTGCAGAAGATGCGCTCACGCTAATTGACCTACCCCGCGATCCTTCTGCCAAGGTTGATGGACTAGGTGCTGCTGGTTTGAAAAAGCTGGAAATGGCAAGAGCACTTGCCACACAACCCACATTACTGCTTGCGGATGAAAGCTTAGGCGGCTTGGACGAAGCGGAGATGGAACAAGCCGCACAAATGCTCAAACGTATTCGCGATGAACGTGGCATCACTATCGTGTGGGTAGAGCACATCATGGGCGTTCTGATGAAAGTCATTGACCGATGCCTCGTTCTTGACCATGGAGAATTAATTGCACAAGGAACTCCATCTGAAGTAGCGCACAACCCACGCGTTGTAGAGGTTTATCTTGGTACCGACGCACTCAGTTTGCAACAACAAGTCGGGCGCGAAGCCGATAGCGAGATAACTTGATGCTTGAGTTAAAAAATATCAACGCTGGATATGGCACGTTTCAAGCTTTGTTTGGTGTCTCTTTGAGCATACGAGCCGGTGAGGCCGTTGCTGTCATTGGCCCCAATGGCGCTGGAAAAACCACACTACTGCGCGTTATCTCGCGGCTCATAGAGGCCTCTGCAGGCGATATGCATATGGAAGGTCTGTTCT
>SYDB01000159.1 GCA_005786815.1 Burkholderiales bacterium | reverse complement strand
ATGGCCGTCCTTATGCTGCAGATAGAGATATGTTGCGCATGGGCGGCGAGTTATTCACGCTCGGCCTGTTTGCGCTGCTTGGCATGTACGTCATGATTTCAGGCAATAACTTCCTGGTTCTCTATCTTGGTGTTGAGTTGCTTGCGCTTTCTAGTTACGCCTTGGTTGCATTACGCCGAGACAATGCCACCGCTAGTGAAGCTGCGATGAAATACTTTGTGCTCGGCGCATTAGGCAGTGGCTTCTTGCTCTACGGCATGTCATTGCTATACGGGGCCACAGGTTCGCTGGATATCAGCACCGTATTCAAGTCGGTCACCTCTGGTCATATCAACCACCAAGTTTTGGTATTGGGCCTGGTCTTTGTGGTGTGTGGATTGGCCTTTAAGTTTGGCGTGGTGCCATTCCATATGTGGGTGCCTGATGTTTACCAAGGATCTCCCACCGTGGTGACTCTGCTCATTGGTGGCGCGCACAAGTTAGCGGCTTTCGCCATGACTATGCGTCTCTTGGTAGAAGGTTTGTTACCTTTGGCAATCGATTGGCAGCAAATGCTGATGGTCTTGTCAGTCTCCTCATTGCTCATCGGTAATCTGGCGGGTATCGCGCAAACCAATATCAAGCGCATGATCGCTTTTTCCACTATTTCACAAATGGGTTTTGTATTGATCGGCTTGTACTCTGGCGTGGTCAACGGCAACACGGCGGCTGCAGCTAACGCCTACAGTTCCGCTATGTTCTATGTGGTGACTTATGTGCTGACCACCTTGGCAGTTTTCGGCATTGTGATGTTGCTAGCGCGTGAAGGTTTTGAGAGCGAAGAGATTGCAGATTTCGCAGGGCTGAACCAACGCAGCCCTTTGTATGCAGGCGTCATGGCCTTGTGCATGTTCTCTTTGGCAGGTATTCCACCGATGGTGGGATTTGCAGGTAAGTTGTCCGTATTGCAAGCTTTAGTGGCCTCAGGTCAGACAGGTGCAGTGGCACTTGCAGTGTATGCCGTCATTATGTCTTTGCTAGCCGCCTTCTACTATCTGCGCGTGGTCAAGGTGATGTACTTTGATACGCCTATCACTGCAAGCACCGTGTCTGCGGCCGTCGATGTTCGTACGGTTTTATTGATCAATAGCGGTCTGTTGCTGATATTAGGTTTGTTGCCTGGTGGATTGATGACGCTGTGCGCCCGCGCCATTGTGTCCACCCTCGGCACCTAAGCACGCTTGTTTGTGAACTAACCGATGAAAGTTTTAGACCTCCATTGCGCACATCTTCATAACTTTGAAGGTTGGTTTGCAAGCGAAGACGATTTTCAAAGCCAGCTCTCGCGCCAATTGGTATCGTGCCCTTTGTGTGGTGATACCGCGGTACAAAAGAAACTCAGCGCTCCGCGCTTAAATCTCAGTTCTCCTCGCGGTGAACAGGAGCCGTCCAAATCTACTGAGGTAGTTCCTGTAGACAGCGCGCCAACCGTTCCTTCGCCACAAGAGGTTGCAAATCTAGATACCAACCAACTGCAAGCTGCATGGATGCAAATGGTGCGCCATGTGGTGGCCAACACAGAGGACGTTGGCACTAAATTCTCTGAAGAAGCCCGAAAGATGCATTACGGAGAAGCGGAGCACCGCAATATTCGTGGACATGCAACGCTAGTAGAAACAGAATCTTTATTGGAAGAAGGCATTCAAGTGATGCCCTTGCCAGTACCTGAGGCTCTTAAAGGTCCTTTGCAGTAAATCTTTGCACTAGCGTCAATGCTTGTGCAGTTGGATCCGCGCCGTCACAAACAATGATGTGCCGCTCAGGCATGCTGCGTAACCAAGTCAACTGTCTTTTGGCCAACTGCCGGGTAGCAGCGGCGGCTGTTTCTTTCAGAATGGCCAACATCTCTTGTGAACTGCTAGCTTGCAATTGCATAGCGTCCAAATGCTCCCAAGCCTGTCTGTAACCCACGCAGCGCATGCTGGGTAAGTCTGGATTCAGATCACCACGCTCGCGCAAGGTTTGCATTTCTTCTAAAAAACCTGCCGCCAACATGGCATCGAAACGTTGTTCAATCCGTTGATGTAGCCACGACCGATCGTTGGGTTCTAGCGAGATGACATCCAACTTATTTCTAGATGCAAAAGACTGATGTGCATCCAAACGCTTTTGTGCACCTTCCTCAAACCAAGCAGTCAAGCTTCTGCCGCTGATATGCCACACCTCCAATGCACGTGAAATACGTTGTGCGTCATTGGGCGCTAAGCGTGAGGCTGTAGCAGGATCGATTTTGCGTAACTCTTCATGCATGGCGGGCCAACCGTTGGCTTTTGCGCGTGTTTCTATGGTTTCGCGAATTGCCGAATCTGTTTTTGGTAAATCATCAATGCCATCTTGTAAAGCTTTTAGATACAGCATGGTGCCACCCACCAACAATGGCAATTTCCCGCGCGATTGGATATCGGTAATCAATTGCTCTGCATCATTGACAAAATCAGCAGCGTTATACGTCTGGGTAGGTTCACGGATATCAATTAAGTGATGCGCCACCTGTTGACGTTCTTGTGCACTCGGTTTTGCAGTGCCAATATCCATGCCGCGATAAACCAGCGCTGAGTCAATGCTGATGATTTCTAGCGAAATCCTTTGGGCTATGGCCATTGCAGCAGCAGTTTTACCGCTCGCTGTAGGACCCACCAAGGCAATGGGTTTAAGCATGCTTGAGCCCAATGCGTTGAATGAGTGTCCATGCAGTCAAGCTAGTCACAACAGACCAGAATCCAATGCCCCATGCCGTCCCGTGAACAGCGCCACTATCTTGCTGCCCTAGCCAAATACCCATGGCAAAAGCCACTGCCATCATCAAAAAACCACCCAATGCGGATGCAGCACCAGCGGCTTGTGGAAAAGGACCGACGGAACCGCTTTGCCCGCATGGTTGATGAATGCCATGGCCCAAAATAAAAATATAAAAGGGTCCGACTAAAGCGATCACAGAATGCCATTCCATCCAAGCGCTGACATTAAGCAATACGCCACCTGTCAAACTTAAAACGCCACCCATCGCTACGGACCGTGCCACGCCGTAACGCACCAAAAGCCAGCGACACAAAAAAGTCCCCAGCATATAAATGAATGACATGGAAAACATCACTAGCCCATATTCAAGTTTGGTCAGGCCCACCACACCAATAAAAACAAAAGACGATGTGGCTAAAAAAACAAACAAACCACCATAGGACGCCAAGGTCAAAGTGGCAAATGCGATAAACGTAGGGTGTTTGAGAATATGCCACCAAGTCATTGCTAATTCTTGAAAGGGTGCAACAGCGCTGCTGGTATTTGGCGCAGATTCTTGGTATTTCCAAGCGACTGCCAACAAACAGATGGCGCCAAATACTGCGACGGCACCCAGTGCAGCATGCCAGCTATAGACTTGCGTGAGAAACGCACCCAATGGTGCGCTCATGCAAGCGATTGCGCCAAGCCCTGTCAATGCTTTGGACATCACGCGGGCGCCAACTTCAGGCGTATATAAGTCCCGCACAATCGCCCGCGCGCACACAACAACCGACCCCATGGCCGCACCTTGTAGCGCGCGCCAAATAATCAGTGCATCGATAGACGGCGCAACAACGCAACCTATTCCAGCAACTACATAGGCCGTCAAACCTAGCAAAAGCACAGGTCGACGCCCCCACATATCGGAGAGCGGTCCCCAAAACAATTGCGAAACACCAAAGGCTAACAATAAAGCGCCGAGGGTCATATGGATTTGCGCCATCGATGCGCCAAACTCTTGCGTGAGGATCGGAAGTGTTGGTAGATACAGGTCAGACGTTACCGGTTGAATACCCAGCATCAACGCCAAAAGCACCACCGTCAAACGGCTAGACATGGCTACTGGCATTCAACGGCCACGCATAAACAAGGCGTCAAGTTCGCGTAGGGAGATTTGTCGCCAAGTCGGGCGACCGTGGTTGCACTGGTCTGAGCGCGGCGTAATTTCCATCTGGCGCAGCAAGGCATTCATTTCTTCCACCGTCAACTTTCGATTGGCCCGCACCGCACCATGGCAAGCCATGGTTGCGAGTAATTCGTTTTGCGCGCGTTGCAACACAGTGCTGGCATCGTGTTGCTGTAATTCCGCTAAAACACTGCGTGCCAATGCAACAGGGTCGCCTTTGGAGAGCGTAATGGGGACAGCGCGCACAGCCAGTGTTTTCGCTGTGAGTAAAGAGATTTCAATACCAAGATCTATAAGCACCTGCTCACTGGCCTGGGCAGTTGCAATCTCTTGCTCTGTTGCTGGAAAAGTGGCTGGTATCAATAAAGGTTGGCTAGAGAGTTGGTGTGCGTCGATTTGTAATTTGAGTTGTTCATACACAATGCGCTCGTGCGCCGCGTGCATATCTACCAAAACCAAACCTTGTTTGTTCTCTGCCAAGATGTAGACACCTTGCAACTGGGCAAGCGCTTTGCCCAATGGCCAGGATTCATTTAAATCTTGATGCGCTGCTGTATTGGATGCGTCTGCACTAGCACCAATCTTGGTGAAGCCTTGATTTTCGCCATGCACTTCAGGTGAGTCATGGAATTTTTCGCCACTATCTGTTGCTGAAGTCGAGAAGCCTTCCGATTTTTGCCAAATCTGTCCGAGGTCTTGTACGTTTTGCCCCTGCAAGGCCATAGGTGCTTGTTGCCAGGCGGGAACTCTCCATGCGGATGCTGCGGCATTGGCGTTATCTGCACCAGCATCTTGCACCATGGCAGCGTTCGCACGTGGAATGGCTAATGCACTTTCCACGGCACGGTGCACTGCTTGGTGCACTTCACGCCCATCACGGAACCGCAATTCAATTTTGGTGGGGTGCACATTGACATCGACACGCGTGGGGTCCATGTCTAAATACAAAGCATAGACAGGTTGACGGTGGCCATGCAACACATCTTCGTAGGCACTGCGCGCTGCGTGTGTGACTACTTTGTCTCGCACAAAGCGGCCATTCACATACAAAAATTGGTGGTCTGCCCGTGCTCTTGCAGCGTCTGGAATGCCCGCGCGTCCAAAGACGTGCAAATTACCTTGTGTGAATTGCACCGCGACAGAGTTTTTTAAAAAATCTGCGCCAAGTACATCTGCTAGCCTGCGGTCTAATTCTTCATTACCCGTTTGACTACGCCATTGCTCAACCAATTTGCCGTCGTGCCAAATCTCAAAACCTACTTGAGGACGAGAAAGTGCATGGCGACGCACAGCTTCCACACAATGCGCTAATTCAGTAGCGTCAGTTTTCAAAAATTTACGCCGCGCTGGCGTGCTGTAAAAAAGTTCTTTCACTTCCACCGTGGTACCCAATGCGCGGGCTGCAGCTTGTAACTCGCCACTGCGGCCATCTAAACGCATGGCGTGGTCTTGCAGTGCGGTGCGCGATAACAAGGACAACTCGGATACAGAGTGGATAGCCGCTAAAGCCTCACCGCGAAAACCCATAGTTCCAACAGATTCAAGTTCGTTCAAATTTGTGATCTTGCTGGTCGCGTGGCGTTTCAGTGCGATGGGCAGTTCGTCGGCTGGAATACCTGCGCCGTTGTCTTCCACGCTGATCAAACGCACGCCACCGCTGAGAAGTCTGACGGTGATATGCGTAGCACCTGCGTCTAAAGCGTTATCCACCAACTCACGCACAACAGAAGCAGGGCGTTCGACCACTTCGCCAGCGGCAATTTGGCTGATCAATTCATCTGGTAGTTCGCGAATCGCGCGTTGGGGTTGAATGCTAGGGTGCACCAAGGCATTTTAGAGCCTGTGATAATCCACCACCATGGAAATCATCAACTTCTTTATCGACTTTATTCTCCACATCGACCGCTATTTGGAAAGCTTTGTGCAAGCCAACGGTGTGTGGGTGTACGTTTTGTTGTTCGTAATTATCTTTGTGGAAACAGGTTTGGTTGTCATGCCATTCTTGCCTGGCGACTCCTTGTTGTTTGTGGTGGGCGCCATGTGTGGCGTTGGACTCATGGACTATGGCCTCTCAGTGGCTTTGCTGGTGACTGCCGCCATCGCTGGTAACCAAACCAACTACACCATTGGTCACTACTTTGGTCCCAAAGTATTTGCATGGGAAAACTCACGGTTTTTCAATCGCCAAGCGTTTGACCAAGCCCACGCTTTTTATGAGCGCTATGGCGGCATTACTATCGTGGCCGCTAGGTTTATGCCGTTTTTGCGAACATTTGCGCCATTTGTCGCGGGCGTTGCGCAGATGACACGGCGCAAGTTCACAGTCTTCGACGTTACGGGTGGATTGTTGTGGGTCGGAGGCATTGTGTCCGCTGGATATTTCTTTGGAAATATTGAATGGGTCAAATTGAATTTACAAAAAATCATCTGGGCGATGATTCTGATACCAGGTGCCTTAGCGATTTATGGCGCTTGGAAAGGTTCTAGAGCTACAAAGGCCTGACGCTTGCAATGCTTCTGATTGAAAAAGAAGCTAAGTTAAAAAATTAAGTATTGCGATTGCGCGCTAAGGGCGGATTACGCAAAAAGTAGCGCTCGATACTTCGCATCAGCGCATCAGATAGTTCGTTTTGGTAGCTCTCGCTGTTGAGCTTCGCTTCCTCATCGGGGTTGCTAATAAAAGCTGTCTCTACCAACACACTTGGAATATCAGGCGCTTTCAACACTGCAAACCCCGCTTGCTCGACTTGCGGTTTGTGGAGTTTTCCAATGCGACGTATTTGCCCCAGCATTTCGTTACCCAGTTTCAAACTGTCATTGATTTGCGCAGTCGTACTCATGTCTAGCAGCGCGCGTTGCACGGTGGCGTCTTGTACCTTCAAATTGAGCCCGCCTACTAAGTCTGCGCGGTTCTCTTGTGACGCCATCCAACGTGCTGCGGCGCTTGTTGCTGCACCTTGGCTTAATGCAAACACACTGGCTCCGCGCGCATCGGGCGTCATAAAGGCATCGGCATGGATGCTGACAAACAAATCAGCTTGTACACGTCTTGCTTTTTCTACACGCAGTTGCAAGGGCACAAAAAAATCCGCATCGCGCGTGAGATAAGCGCGCATGGGCAGAGGCCCCATTCTGGTTTTGATGACCGTGTTATTGATGCGATCACGCATGCGGTGGGCGATTTTTAAAACGACATCTTTTTCTTTGGTACCACGAGGACCGATTGCGCCAGGGTCTTCGCCGCCATGGCCAGGGTCTAGTGCCACGATGATGAAACGATCCCTGTTGTGGGTGGATTGACTTGCAGTGGTTTTTGAATCACTTGCCGAAGCAGTAATGTTGGGCGCAGCAACCATGGGCGACGATGCGCTAGGTATGGGTGGGGGGACGGAACTTGTAGGTGCTGAAGCTATGGTTTGGGGCGGAGATGGCGTCACAGGAACCGCCGCCTTATTCATCTGACGCGCCAAAAGTTCACCCAATGGGTCGGGATGGGTGTGTTGTGCAATCAAAGCCTCCAAAGGATCTGCTACTTTGGTGGGATACAAGTCAAGCACCAAGCGGTGTTGGTATTGGGCATTGCCAGATCGCACAGGGGATAAATTAAAAACCTGAGGCAACACCATTTGGCGTAAATCCAAAACCAAACGCACGGTGCTAGCCGTGTATTGCCCTACGCGTACACCGGTGATGAAAGGATCGTCCGATCGCACTGTCCCCACCAACTCTTTGAGTGCTGGATTGAGCTCAATCCCTTCAATGTCTACCGCTAAGCGAGGAGGGTTGGCAATGAAGAGCGGGGTGGTGGTGAGCGCTGCATCGCTTTCAATCGTGACGCGGGTGTAGTCACTGGCAGGCCATACACGCACCGCCAATATCGTGGCGCCCCAAGCAATGTCTGATCCACCCAGCAGCAAAAGAGCGCTGCTAGTTTGAAGAAAGCGCCTGCGTTGCTGTGGGCTATTCAAGGTTGTAACTCCAAGCGCGATAGCAAGGCAGCGCCACTGTTAGTAAGCGACTCCAAAGTCACTTGTCGTTGGTCTTGATCATCTACGCTGATACGCACAGCGATATCTGGCGTTGGCAACATACCATTCGCATTCGCAGGCCATTCGCAAAGTTTGAGCCCCACACTTGCAAAGATGTCACGAAAACCAGCGTCTTCCCATTCTTGGGGGTCGTTGAAACGGTAAAAATCAAAATGCCAAATATGGCCTGCATCCACTTCATAAGGTTCTACCACCGCATAAGTGGGGCTTTTGACGCGACCTGTCACGCCCAAGGCTTGCAAAAGATGGCGCACGAAGGTGGTTTTGCCAGCACCCAATTCACCGTCTAATGTGATGCAGGCGTTTAATTCTGTTTGCTGGTGAACGAGAGATGCTGCCAATTGCTGGGCAAAGCCCGCAGTAGCTTGTTCGTCAGGCCAGAGCAGTGTTTTTACAATGGTTGAATTATTCAAGGAAGTAGAGTGCCGATCGATCCCACATTGTTACTCGCGCACATCCAAAAAGCAGGGCATGCACTGGGATTTTCCCAAATTGCGGTAGCCCCTGTCGATTTGTCGTCCGCCGAACCCGCTTTGCTCTCATGGCTCGAAAAAAACTTCCACGGCGAGATGGACTATATGGCCCGCCACGGCCTCAAACGCGCCCGTCCAGCAGAGTTAGTTCCAGGGACGGTGAGCGTGATCACGGCGCGTATGAACTATCTACCCCGTGATACGCCACAAGATTGGCAAGAGGTGGAGTGGGGGCGTTTGCACAGCCCAACCGAGGCAGTTGTCTCTGTGTACGCCAGAGGGCGCGATTACCACAAGGTGCTGCGCCAACGCTTGGGTCAATTGGCACAAGCCATAGAAAACTATCTTGCAGGCCAAGAAGATTCATTACAAACCCGTGCATTCACAGATTCTGCGCCCGTGTTGGAAGCCGAATTAGCTACACGCAGTGGACAAGGATGGCGCGGCAAACATAGTTTGGTGCTTAACCGTGAAGCTGGTTCGATGTTTTTTTTAGGTGAGATTTTTTTAAATATCCAGTTACCTGTATCCGAGCCCGTCTCTGACCATTGTGGGCAGTGCACTGCTTGTATCGATGTTTGTCCTACAAAAGCCATAGTCGCGCCTGGCTTGGTCGATGCAAGACGATGCATCTCTTATCTCACCATTGAGCACGCGGGTTCTATTCCTGAAGAGTTGCGACCATT
>SYDB01000158.1 GCA_005786815.1 Burkholderiales bacterium | reverse complement strand
TAGGCGCTGAGTAGGTGCCAAAGCCTTTGCGATCTACCTTGACAGGTACGAGACCTGTTGCGACCTTCCAATCTTGGGCGTGTTGAGGCGGCGGTTGAATTTCTAAAACATGCGTTGCATCATGTTGGCCGTCTACTTGCAAACAAAGGCTGGTGGCATTAAAAAAACCGCGATGTGCATCAAGCCAAGCAGTGCGTACCGAGTTGTCGTGCGCATGCACTTGGTATTGCAAGTTAAGGGTTTGCGCGGTGTCGCAGACTATTTGCCAAGTGTTTTTGTTTATTTGCGTAACTTCAATATTCTTCTTGCCTTGTGAGGCGCGAAGTCCAATCAGTTGTTTGGAGAACTCCCGCACCATGTAACTGCCCACGATCCAAGCTGGCAGAGAAACGCGTTGTATGGCGGCAGGTTTTGCAATACACAGTGTTACGCCGAAAAGATGTCCGTGAACATCATGCGCATGGACGCAATAGTGGATAGCAGATGGCATTTTTACTTGCTAGCGTCAGCCAGCATCTTTTCAATTTGCACAGTATTGATGGCGCCAGGAACGCGTGCCCCGTCTTGGGCGATCAAGGTAGGTGTGCCAGTAATTTTGGATTTACGACCAAATTCAACGTTGCGATCAATAGCGGCAGAATTACAGTTCGCATTTGCAAGCGTTTGATCTTTCAGCATCAGTTGCGTCCAAGCAGCCGCGGGGTCTTTGGCACACCAAACATTGCGTGACTTAGTCACAGAATCGTCGCCCAAAATGGGATACAAGAATAAATAAATTGTGACGTTGTCGACTTTGGCAAGGTCTCTTTCAAAACGCTTGCAGTAGCCACAGTTGGGGTCTTCAAAGACCGCAAGCTTGCGTTTGCCGTTGCCACGAACGATAGTGATGGCGTCTTTAATGGGTAGGCTGGAGAATTCAATAGCGCTGAGTTTCGCTTCACGCTCTTCAGTCAAATTACGCTTGCTCTTGGTATCGATCAAACTGCCTTGGATTAAAAAGTTACCTTCGGCGTCGCTGTAGTAAATCTCATTGGTGCTCAAGCGGATCTCGTACAAACCTGCCATAGGGCTGCGCGTGATTTCTTCTATGCGAGGAATTTGCGGAATGCGCTCGCTTAAATTCTTACGAATTGTTGCCTCATGGCCTTGCGCCCATGTGTGCGATCCAAAACCCATTGCTATGAGCAGTATGCTTGTTTGAAAAACTAAGAAAAGATATTTTTGTAGACGGTTCATAAAAGTGAAGGGTAGAAATTGAAAAAAAGCATCACAAGTAAAAATCAGCGCATCGCCCGTTGCATCGTCCACTGTTTGAGTGGAGCGAAAGCATCAAAACTATTCATTCCCCAATTGCGTAGCGCCTGCACGCTGGTGTTGGGGTGATCAAATAAACGTTGTAAGCCATCGCAAGCTGCCCACGCAGGCAAGATGCCCGCCTTGCGTGCGCGCTCATAACGGCGTAATAAATAGCGATCGCCAACACTGCGCCAATAGTCAGTGCTAAGTCGCGCTTCGAGCACGTGGGCCAATTCCACTGCGTCTGCAATACCAAGGTTTAAACCTAATCCTGCAAGCGGGTGGATCGAATGGGCCGCATCTCCAGCCAGCACCCAAGCACCGCCATTCGCAAATGTGCCAGTCCATTGTTTGACATGCGCCAATTGCAAAGGCCAAGTGGAGCGTTCGCTGACCAATTCAAAATTGCCTGCTACGCCATGGCTTGCGTTTTGTAATGCAGATATAAAGTTTTCATTACTCAGCGCCATCACTTCTTGCGCGCGCGTTAGCGGCGAGGACCACACCACGCCAAAGGTGTCACCTTTAGCACCACCCAGCGGAAGCAGGGCCAAAATTTCTAAGCCGTTGTGATGGTGCGCAAACCATTGCATCGCTTTTTGTCCATGCGGCGCGCTTGCACGGATGCGCGTGGCAACTGCAGTTTGTTGGTAGGGCAACACTTCGGTTTCCAATTGCAAGTCTTGGCGCGTATGGCTGTTGCGTCCTTCGCAAATCACCGTCAGCTGCGCAGCATGCGGTTCATCTATCAAAGCAATGTTGTGTTGGTAGAGCAAGGCATCGCCCAACTGCGCTTCTAAAACAGGAACATCCACGATCCATGTCAGTCCATCAGGGGTGGGGCTTTCAAAATGCACGCAACCACCATCGTCGCCCCAGACTTGCATGTCCATCACAGGCGTGGCGTGTAAGGCATCCGGCCAACAACGCACGCTACTCAAGACATCTCTAGAAGCGCTATTGAGAGAGTAAGCCCTGACATCAGGTTTTGTGGCGCCGGGTTGCGTAACCAAGCCAACTTGCAAATTTTGTCGTGCCAAGAGAAGGGCAAGCGTTCGACCAACGATGCCATCGCCACGTATACAAATATCAAATGTTTTCGCCATAGCGACGATTGTAGGAGCGCATACCTAAAACCCTTGCTCGCTACAATCATTCCCTTTGCGCTTCACGACTTCACCTCTTTGCGCAGGAGGTGTTCCCGAGGAATTTCCATGAGTTTGAAATGCGGCATCGTGGGC
>SYDB01000157.1 GCA_005786815.1 Burkholderiales bacterium | reverse complement strand
TGAAAAAGGGGTGGTGATCGATGTTAGCACCCAGGAAGAGTTTTCCGCCTCTCACATCAAAACCTCTGTGAGTGTTCCACTTGAGGAGCTAGAGGCCCGTTTACAAGCCGTCGCTAAGAATAAAAGCGTTCCTCTCATCTTGGTTTGCGAAAGCGGTGACCGGTCCAAACGTGCGCAAGCCGTTGCGCAAAAACTTGGCTACGAAAAGGTCCATTTGCTGCAAGGCGGACTCAAAGCTTGGAAAGAAGCTAACCTACCGGTCTCGAAAGCCTGATCGCCAGACTCTCTTTCAAGTTCGAACGTCCTTCCTCCAATACCACTGCAGAAAGATCGCCATGCCAGCCGTCAAGATGTACACCACCGCCGTTTGCCCGTATTGCGTGCGGGCCAAGCAAATTCTGCAATCCAAGGGTGTTGCCCATATCGAAGAGGTTCGCGTCGACTTGAACCCTGATGAGCGCGTCAAGATGATGGAGATCACAGGACGTCGCTCGGTGCCGCAAATCTTTATCGGTGACACGCACGTCGGCGGCTGCGACGATTTGATGGCTCTAGACAGCCAAGGTGGCTTGATGCCTTTGTTGCAGGCTTGAACTGAGATAATTCAGCCCATCCCGATTTACCGCCCGATTCGGTGTTCGCCGAATCGGGCTTTTTTATGACTTTAGGAATAACTGCCATGTCAGACGAACAACAAGCTCCCGTGTTTCAAATTCAACGCGTCTATCTCAAGGACATGTCGCTGGAGCAACCCAATTCCCCCGCCATACTGGCAAGCGAGCAGCAGCCTGAGGTCGACATCCAACTCGCCATGGGCATGGAGCAAGTCGCTGAAGGTATCGTGGAAGTAACTGTCACGGCTACTGTCAAAACCCAAATCGAAGACAAAACGGTTTTCTTGGTCGAAGTTAAACAAGCCGGTATTTTTGAAATCCGTCATTTGCCTGAAGATCAGATGGGCCCTGTGGTTGGTATTGCTTGCCCGCAAATCATCTACCCCTACTTGCGCAGCAATGTGGCGGACGTGATCCAGCGCGCTGGTTTTCCGCCCGTGCACTTGTCGGAAATCAATTTCCAGGCGATGTACGAGCAGCAGCAAGCCGCTAACCAATAAGGCGCTACGCCGGTGAAGATCGCTGTTTTAGGTTCTGGCGCTTGGGGCAGTGCACTCGCCATCCATGCGGGGCGTGAGCACGTTGTTAGTTTGTGGTCGCGCGATGCAGCCCAAGCCCAGGCCATGCAAGCGGATCGGGTGAACGCACGCTACTTGCCCGACTGCCCTTTCAGCGATGGCCTCACGGTCACTGCAGCGCCCCTCGGCGCTTGGTTGCAAGACATGGACTTGGTCGTCATTGCAACTCCCATGCGCGCACTGCGGCAAGTTCTCACGGATGTATCCCCTTGGGTGCAAGCCCGTGTGCCGGTGGTGTGGTTGTGCAAAGGCTTTGAGTCGGGCGCGGATGGTGTGGGGCGTATGGGGCACGAGGTGTGCGCCCAAGTTGCACCAACACTGTTGGGCGGTGTTTTGAGTGGCCCTAGCTTTGCGCAAGAAGTGGCGATGGGGCAACCCGCTGCATTGGTAGCGGCGAGTGCGCACGCCTCTGTGCGAGAGACCTTGGTGCAGGCCTTTCATCGCGGTAATTTGCGTGTGTATGCCAACGCAGATGTCGTTGGTGTTGAAGTGGGTGGCGCAGTCAAAAACGTTTTGGCCATCGCTACAGGTTTGTGCGATGGTTTGAAGTTAGGACTCAATGCCCGGGCCGCATTAATTACCCGAGGGCTTGCAGAAATGACGCGACTTGGCGTTGCGTTGGGTGCGCAGGCTGAGACATTCATGGGCTTGTCTGGCTTAGGCGATTTGGTGCTGACAGCCACAGGCGACTTGAGTCGCAACCGACAAGTTGGTATTGCGCTTGCGCAGGGTCTGACCGTTGCGCAGGCTGTGGAAGCGCTTGGCCATGTTGCAGAAGGCGTGAACAGTGCACGCACGGTTGTGCAAAGAGCAAATCAATTAGGCGTTGAGATGCCGATCGCGCAATCGGTAGTTAGCTTGTTGGACGGAGCCTTGAGTCCACAGCAAGCCGTTGCCCAGTTGATGGGACGGGACGCTAAGCAAGAGCTTTGAGTTTTTAGACTTCTAAGTTGTCAATGAGGCGCGTGCTACCCAATCGCGCTGCACCTAGAACAACCAAAGGCGCATCAGAAAACTGCGTGACAGCCGACAGGTCGTGCTGGTGTCGCACTACTAAATAGTCTGGCTGCCAGCCCTTATCGCGCAAAGACTGCATCGCTTGTTCTTGTGTCTGGGCAATTGCTTTGGAAGCTTCGCCAGATAAGTTCCTGGAAAGATTGCTGCGCACGTTAGCAACCATTTGTTTGAGAGCGCCAGAGAGTTCAACAGCGCGCGCGCGTTCGTCTGAGCTCAAATAACCATTACGCGAACTTAAGGCGAGTCCGTCGTCTGCTCTTAGGGTGTCCACACCAACGATTTGGATGGGCAAAGCCATTTGTTGCACCATGCGCTTGATGACCATTAATTGTTGGTAATCCTTTTTGCCAAAAACGGCGGCATCGGGCTGCACGCAGTTAAACAGCTTGTGCACAACAGTGCTCACACCCACAAAAAAACCTGGGCGAAACGCGCCCTCCAAGATATCTGCCAACTCCGCTGGTGGGTGCACCTTAAATACCTGAGGTTCTGGGTACAGGTCTTTTTCTTGGGGTGCGAACAACACGTCGCAGCCTTGCGCTTCTAGCAATGCACAGTCGTTGGCAAAGGTGCGGGGGTAAGAGTCAAAGTCTTCATGCGGTGCAAATTGCAGTCGGTTGACAAAGATGCTGGCAACAGACATCGCGTCAGG
>SYDB01000156.1 GCA_005786815.1 Burkholderiales bacterium | reverse complement strand
CCTGCGCGCCGAGCTTTTTGACTTGATTGACAACGAGCGCCCTAAGGTTGTGGATATCGTGCATTGGGCTGCGAGTAACGGTGACCGTTCAGAAAACGGCGATTACATCTATGGCAAAAAACGCTTGCGCGAGATTGACCGACGCATTCGCTTTTTGACCAAACGCCTAGAGATTGCGGAAGTGACCGACCCCAGCGTGCACTTTGGCAAAGACCAAGTCTTTTTTGGCGCGACCGTGACCTATGTCGAAGAGGCGGGCGACGAGCGCACTGTCACGATTTTGGGAATCGACGAGGCCGATAGTTTGAAAGGCGAGGTGACTTGGATTTCACCGATTGCCCGCGCCTTGATCAAAGCGCGAGAGGGCGATGTGGTCAAACTTGTTACGCCGTTGGGCGTGCAAGAAATTGAAGTACTAAGCGTGCACTATCCGAAAGCTTCGCAGTAGATCAACTTTTTTTGTTAACGGTTGTTGGAAGGGTGAGAATCCCGCGCAGAACCTGAGGTCACACGGTCTGCCTTCATCACCGACTGCAAGCGGCGTAGGTTGCGCAACACAGCTTCGATATGGGTGGTGTCGCGCACTGAAATCACAAAACGTAAATCGG
Source organism: Burkholderiales bacterium (assembly GCA_005786815.1). Classification (GTDB taxonomy): domain Bacteria; phylum Pseudomonadota; class Gammaproteobacteria; order Burkholderiales; family Burkholderiaceae_C; genus Limnohabitans. The sequence goes on along the minus strand of SYDB01000156.1, from coordinate 3,130 downwards.
CAGTTTCTTGGCCAGAGACTTCGTCTGGCATATTGACAAAGTTGATGTCCGCTTCCGCGGACGTGATGGCCGATGCAACGCGCGCCAACACGCCTTTGGCGTTACTCACAGTCACTACCACTCCGGCTTCGAATGCGCGCACTGGCTCGTCTGCCCACTCGACAGCAATAAAGCGCTCGCTGTCTTTGTATTTCAAATGCTTGGCGACGGAGCAAGTTTCGTGGTGAACAACCAAGCCTTCTCCGTGGCCCAAATAACCCAGAATCGGGTCACCCGGAATCGGTCTGCAGCAGGGTGCGTATTGCACCGATGCGTTGGTGCTTCCGTCGACCATCACGCTGCCTTGCGAGATAGTCTCGTGCGCTGTGAAATGCTCGCGGCTTAACAACAACGGATCTGGCTTTTGGCCGATTTCAGAGAGCAATTTAGCCAAGCGACGCGCGACGATGCTGGCAACGCGTTTGCCCAACCCAATATCCACTTGCAACTCGTCTAGCGACTTGCTTCCAGTGAAGCGCAGTAATTTGTCCCACAACACTTGGTGTTGGGCGTCTAGCGCAGGCATGTTTTCAATGCCTTCGGCGCGCAGGGCTTGCGCCAAGAGTTTTTCGCCCAAATCCTTTGATTCGGTTTGAGCCATCGTCTTGAGGTGGTGGCGAATTTTGGAGCGGGCCCGTCCAGTGCGCACAAAACCTAGCCAAGCGGGGTTGGGGGTGGCTTCTGGGGAGGTGACGACTTCCACCACATCGCCATTGGAGACTTCGGTGCGCAGTGGGACGGCAGTGCCATTGATTTTGGCGGCGGTGGCATGGTCGCCCACATCGCTGTGCACGGCGTAGGCAAAGTCGACCACTGTCGCCCCGCGTGGCATCGCCATGATGCGGCTCTTTGGCGTAAACACATAGACCGCATCGGGGAATAAATCTACTTTGACATGGTCCCAAAACTCTGTGGCGTCGCGCGTCTCGTCTTGAATGTCCAGCAACGATTGCAGCCATTTATTGCCAAGGTGGTCATTGTTTTCTTGGGAGGCCCCACTGGATTTATAGAGCCAGTGCGCAGCAACACCAGACTCGGCTACCAAGTGCATGGGCTCCGTGCGCATTTGAAATTCGACGTTCAAACCTGAAGGACCGACCAAGGTGGTGTGCAAAGACTGGTAGCCGTTGAGTTTGGCGATGGCGATGTGGTCTTTGAATCGCCCAGGTACGGGCTTATAGAGTTGGTGCAACACGCCTAAGGCTGTGTAGCAGTCTGTCACCTTCGGCAAGATGAGGCGAAAGCCATAAATATCAGTCACTTGGGCAAAGCTCAGGTGCTTGGTGTCCATTTTTTTATAAATGGAAAAGAGGGTTTTTTCACGCCCTGAAATACGCAATGACAGACCCGCTTTGGTGAATGCGGCTTCCACCTCTTGTTGCACGCGCTTCATCAAGTCGCGACGGCGCTGACGTGCTTTGTTCACGGCTTTGCCTAGCACTGTGTAGCGCCAAGGCATCAAATGTTGGAACGCCAACTCTTGCAGCTCGCGGTAGGTTTGGTTGAGACCTAAGCGGTGGGCGATGGGTACGTAAATTTCTAGCGTTTCGCGGGAAATACGGTCCCACTTGGTGCGCGGCATATCGCCCATGGTGCGCATGTTGTGGCTGCGATCAGCGAGTTTGACCAAGATCACACGTACATCGCGCGCCATGGCCAAAAGCATTTTGCGGAAAGACTCGGCTTGGTTTTCTTCGCGGGTATTGAATTCGAGTTTGTCGAGTTTGGTCAAGCCATCGACCAATTCAGCAACTTGGATGCCAAAGCGCTCGATCAAATCGACTTTGGTGATGCCACAGTCTTCCATTGCGTCGTGCAGCAGAGCGGCAGATAGTGCTTGCGCGTCTAATTTCCAATCTGCGCATTGGGCGGCCACAGCAATAGGGTGGGTGATGTAAGGTTCCCCGTTGTTGCGCATCTGTCCCAAATGCGCTTCATCGGCATATTTATAGGCACGACGCACTTGGCCCAAACCTTCGGGGCTGAGGTAGTCCAATTTAGCGGTGAGCGCCGCAAAACTAGCCGCCGCCGCGTTGGCTGCGGCAGGATTGGCCACTGCTTTGTCTTTTGCAAAGACTCGGGCAATCGGGGATTGGAGGGCGCTCATAGGCCCGACTTTACCTGTAATGAAAAAAAAGCACCGTAAAACGGTGCTTTTTGCTGGGGTAAGTGGTTATTAACCTGGTACCTTTTTGAGCATTTCAGTGCCGATCAAGCCAGCGGCGATTTCACGCAATGCAGTCACGCCGGGTTTGTTTTTGCTTTCGACCTTGGGTGTGTGGCCTTGGCTCAACATGCGGGCACGGTAAGTTGCGCACAGCACGAGTTGGAAGCGATTAGGAATTTGCTCAAGACAGTCTTCAACGGTAATACGGGCCATGGATGCTCCAGAAGTCGGTTCAATTGAGGTTTAAGGCGTCGAATACGTCCGCCCGAGCTCGGCGTTGTGCCGAGTATTTGAGTCGTTGCGCGTGAACAACAGCTTTTAGGTCGAATACTGCGCGCTCAAACAACTCATTGATTATAACGAAGTCAAATTCGTGGGCTTTGGCCATCTCATCGGCAGCGTTTTGCAGTCGCAAGGCGATGACGTCTGGCGCGTCCTCGCCACGGTTGTGTAAGCGAGATTTGAGTTCTTCCCAGCTTGGTGGGAGGATAAAAATGGACACTGCATTAGCAAAGAGTTTTTTGACTTGGACTGCGCCTTGAAAGTCGATCTCGAGCACCACGTCGGCACCTTGGGCAATGCGGTCTTCAATCGCTTTGCGCGATGTGCCGTAGCGATAGCCGTGCACATGGGCCCACTCTAAAAACGCATCCGAAGCCACCATCTGGTCGAATTCGGGCTCAGACACAAAATAGTATTCACGCCCGTGCTTCTCTTGGCCACGCGGCGCGCGGGTGGTGTGCGAGACGGAAGGGCGCACTTTGGCGTCTAGCTCCATCAAGGCTTTGACAAGGCTCGATTTACCCGCCCCACTGGGGGCGGCGACTACAAAAAGGTTGCCGGGGAAGTTTTCCATCATTCCAAATTTTGTACTTGTTCGCGCAATTGTTCGATCAACACTTTCATGTCCACCGAGATGCGCGT
>SYDB01000155.1 GCA_005786815.1 Burkholderiales bacterium | reverse complement strand
GTTTGATTTAGGCGCAGATTTGCTCTACCACTCCGCCACAAAGTTTTTGAGTGGTCATGGCACGGTGATTGGTGGCGTTGTGGTGGACGCTGGTAGTTTCGATTGGGAACGTAGCGGCAAGTTCCCAGAGTTGTCGCAAAGCTACGAAGGCTTTCACAAAATGGTGTTCACCGAAGAAAGTAAGGTTGGTGCGTTTCTACTGCGCGCGCGCCGTGAAGGCTAGCGAGACTTTGGCGCTTGCATGAGTCCGCACAGTGCTTGGTTAATTTTGCAAGGCATTGAAACCTTGCCCTTGCGTATGGAACGCCATATGTCGAACACCGAGAAAGTGGTGGAGTTTTTAGCTAGCCACCCAATAGTGAGTCGCGTGGGTCATCCCTTGATGGAAAGCCACTCCAGCCACGCCTTAGCGAAAAAACTATTGCGCTTTGGTCCACGTGGTGCTGGCTCAGTGTTTAGTTTTGATATCAAAGGCTCACGTGAACAAGGTCGTGCATTCATTGAGGCACTGAAACTCTTTAGCCATTTGGCGAATGTGGGTGACTGCCGTAGTTTGGTGATCCACCCCGCTAGTACTACGCACTTCAGGATGAGTGATGAAGCACTTGTGAACGCTGGCATTGGCCCCGGCACCATTCGTTTGTCGATTGGCCTTGAGGACCCAGCAGATTTAATCGATGATTTAAAGCGCGCTTTAAAAGCAGCTGAGAAAACTGCCGGCTCACCAGTGAAATCGGCGGCGGCTTGAAAGGGATACGACTATGAAGTTTTCTATTCCTGCAACAAATGGAACCTCGTATGAAGCCTATGCCTATACAGGAGGTAAGGCATTCGATGCGAGTAAACCCACCGTAGTGTTCATTCATGGCGTACTGCACGACCACAGTGTCTGGATTTTGCAAACCCGCTATCTCGCACACCACGGCTTCAATGTATTGGCGGTAGACCTGCCAGGCCACTGCCGCAGCGGCGGCGATGCGCCGGACAGCGTTGAGGCCGCGTCAGAATTTATTGAACAACTATTGGATACAGCTGGTATTGAAAAAGCCGCGCTGATTGGACACAGCTGGGGATCGCTGATAGCCCTAGAGACGGCAGGACGTTTAGGTGACCGCATCACACACTTAGGCTTGGTGGGAATTGCATTCCCAATGCCCGTCTCGACTGCGCTATTGGAAGCCTCGCTAAATGAACCCATGAAGGCACTTCAAATGGTGAACGTGTTTTCACGTGCAACCTTGAATGCACCTCCCTCTGTATTGGGACCAGGGACTTGGGTTTACGGCACCTCGATGGCACTCGGGCGTCGTGTTTTGGCGAGCAACAACAAGGTCAATGTCTTTCACAGAGGTTTCAAAGCCTGTGATTCATACACCCATGGCTTAGAAGCTATGCAGGCTGTGACCTGCCCTATTTTGTTTTTGCTGGGCAAACAAGACCAAATGACACACCCCAAAGGTGCAAGAAGTCTGATCGATACGGCACGTGCCCACAACAAAAAGTATCACGTGGTGGAGTTACCCATGGGACACCACCAAATGGGCGAAACGCCTGAGGAAACATTGCAAGCATTGAAAGAGTTCTTGGGATTGGTTAAATAACGTCTACCAACCGCAAGGTTTGCCATTGGGCCCATAAGCGCTGGTTATGCGTACTTGGTTTGAGAAGCAAACGGGCCATCAAGGGGGCTAAATAGGCTTGCGAGGTATCTACCAATAAGATGTAACGCGACTCACTCACTGCAAGGTGCGCCGAATCCGCAGATTCACTCAAACGTCCAATCCAATCCATGTCCACCAAAGTAGCCAACACATCATCTACTTGCAATGGGTCAAGTCGCAGATCGCTACAAAGCTGTAGAAGACTCGCGCCACGCGCTTTGCTCTGTCTCGCTTGGTGGAGATGCTGCAAGACTTCCAAAGCCAACTCAAAACGCCAACCAGCCGTTCGTAAATCACGGGCAACGCCACTTAGCAAGGTAGGTAAATTTGCAACGAATACAGCGCCCATCAAAACAATGGTCCAGGCTAAAAAAATCCATACAAACAAAATGGGAAGGGTTGCAAAAGCGCCGTAGACCATGGAATAGGTGGACATCTTGCCAAAGAAATACGCCAGCACATTTCGGGCAACGGTAATGGCAGCAACCACCCAAGTGCCACCCACTAAAGCGTGGCTCCAAGGTACTTGGGTGTAAGGAACGTAACGATAGAGCGCCGCAACACCCCACACAAACAAGCCATATTCCAAGGAGCTCAAAAGCCAACCTACCTTTCCAAAAGCGGCGGGAGTGAAATCTTGCGAGAAACTCACAAATTGTGTTGTCATCACAATCCCAACACCCATCAAAAGCGGACCTAAGGTGAGCGCGGTCCAATACAGCAACAACCTTTGTGCAAACGGGCGTCTTTTCTTCACTCGCCAAATCGCGTTCAATGTGCGATCGATAGTAAAAACCAGTGCAAGCGCAGACAGAATCAATGCCGTCACACCCGCAGCACCTAAGCGACTTGCTTTATTAGCAAACAAAGTGAGATAGCCAAGAACTTGGCGTGAAATATTGTCTGGGACCAAGCTCTCCACCAATCGTTTTTGCACCACGGCTTGAAAGTCGCTGAACATCGGAAAGACTGTAAAAACAGCCAACGCCACCGTCACAAAGGGGACTAAAGCGATCAAGGTGGTGAAGGTCAAACTACCAGCTGCTTGACCCAAGCGGTCTTCACGAAAGCGCAACGCAACAACGCGCGCAGTATTGGCCCAAGGAAATTGCGCAAGATGCGCCATGAATTTTTGAAGATGCGAGACAATCATGGACTACATCATGCCAGCATCTATGACAACTCTTCCTAGCCACGTATCACGCACCCGACTTCTCGCAGTCCTAAGTTTGACGGGCTTAATCGTTCTGGGATTGGTTTGGGAACTTTGGTTGGCGCCTCTTCGCCCAGGCGGTACTTTGCTGGCTTTAAAGGTGTTGCCGCTGTGTATCCCACTTGCTGGACTGCTGAAAAACCGCATGTACACCTACCGCTGGGTCAGCCTGTTCATTTGGCTATATTTCACAGAGGGCGTGGTGCGTGCTTGGGGTGATGCCGCACCGAGTTGCTACTTTGCTTTTGCAGAGGTAGTGCTTTGCATAGTTTTATTCATTGCTTGTGCACTCCACGTGCGCCTACGTTTTCAATCTTTACAAAATGACTGACCACAATACTTCCGCTTTGTTAGACGCATTACGCCAAGTACTTGGCGCATCGCATGTGCTGACTGACGGTGACTTATCTAGTTACGAACAAGACTGGCGTAAACGCTCACGTGGCAAGGCGCTAGCTGTCGTTAGGCCAGCCAACACGGAAGAAGTAGTTGCTATTGTCAAAGCCTGCGCAAATGCAAGAGTGAGTATCGTGCCGCAAGGTGGTAACACGGGCTTGGTTGTGGGGTCTATCCCCAATGAAAGCGGCACCCAAGTGGTGCTGAGCATGCAGCGCATGCAACGGGTACGAAACGTAGATGCAGACAACCTCACCATCACCGTCGAGGCAGGTTGTACTTTACAAAGCGTGCAAGACGCCGCTGAAAAAGCAGGCTATCTATTTCCACTGAGCTTAGGTTCCGAAGGTAGTTGCACGATAGGAGGCAACTTAGGCACCAACGCTGGAGGCACGCAAGTTGTGCGCTATGGCAATGCACGTGAATTGTGTTTGGGGCTCGAAGTGGTCACCGCATCTGGCGAAGTGATGCATGGCTTGAGTGGCTTGCGTAAAGACAACACTGGGTACGACTTGCGTAATTTGATGATTGGCAGTGAAGGTACCCTCGGCATCATCACCGCCGCGACGATGAAACTATTCCCTCAACCTGCCGCAACCCTCACCGCTTGGGCAGCTGTGCCCACTGTGACTGATGCAGTGAAGTTGCTTGGACTTGCCCACCAACATTTAGGCGCCAGTCTGACAGGGTTCGAGATGATGAACCAGTTTTCACTGGGTTTGGTGAACAAACATTTCCCGCAAATGCGCATTCCTTTGTGGAACGACACGCCCTACTGCGTCTTACTTGAAAACTCCGACACCGAGTCGCAAGTACATGCGCGAGCACGCTTTGAACATTTACTAGAAGTTGCTATGGAAGACGGCTGCGTGACAGATGCGGTAGTCGCAGAAAACCTGTCGCAAGCGCGCAATTTTTGGCATATTCGCGAAAGCATCACCATGGCGCAAGCGCAAGAAGGCTTGAACATCAAACACGACATTTCTTTATCAGTCTCTTCTGTCGCTGCGTTTGTGGAAAAAACCGACGTACAACTCGCGCAAGAAATTCCTGGAGTCCGCCTGGTGAACTTTGGGCACTTGGGCGATGGTAATTTGCATTACAACGTCCAAGTCCCGGATGGCCATGACACCCAAGCTTTTCTGAAAGACTACGAAGAACGCGTGAACCATTTGGTCTATGACTCCGTGAAAAGTTTTGGTGGGTCCATTTCTGCAGAGCACGGAATTGGCAGCTTGAAAGTGGACACTCTGCCAGAGTACAAAGACCCCACCGCTTTGGCATTGATGCGGCAAGTCAAACACGCACTAGATCCTTTGGGAATTTTGAATCCTGGCCGTGTAGTGCGTTAGTTTGGCTGCTTCGGCTGCTCAAGACAAAGTGTTTAAACTTCACCTCTTATCGAAATAACTGAAATTTTATGCGCCCCAATAGAAGCCAATATGAAGATTTCATGCGCCATGTTTATACCCATGGCGTTGCCAAAACCGACCGCACG
>SYDB01000154.1 GCA_005786815.1 Burkholderiales bacterium | reverse complement strand
TTTGTTATGTCGCGCTGACAGGCCTATTCCAACCGAAGAAAAAGAAAAAATCAGCTTGTTCTCGAACGTCCCAGAGTGGGGCGTTATCTCCATGTGGGACGTCGACACGATTTACAAAGTCCCACGCATTTTGCACGAGCAAGGACTCGACCGATTGATTTGCGAAAAACTCCACATCAACACACCACCCGCAGACCTCAGCCGTTGGGATGCTTTGGTGCACGAAGTCGAGCACCCCCAACAAGAAGTTGCCATCGCCATGGTGGGCAAGTATGTGGATTTGTCCGATAGCTACAAATCTTTGAACGAAGCCTTGCGCCACGCTGGCATGCAAAACCATGCACGCGTCAATATTCATTACATAGATTCCGAAACAATCACAACAGATACTGTGTCTCAACTCACGAAGTTTGATGGTGTTTTGATTCCGGGTGGTTTTGGCAAACGCGGCATTGAGGGAAAAATTGCAGCAGCCCGTTTTGCCCGTGAGAAAAAATTACCCTACCTCGGCATCTGCCTAGGTATGCAAGTTGCCACGATTGAATATGCGCGTCATGTAGCTGGCCTCGAGAAAGCCAATAGCACCGAATTTGAACCCGACACACCGAACCCCGTCATTGCATTGATCGATGAATGGAAAGATGCGGACGGCACCATCCAAACCCGTAATGCCCAGTCCAATTTAGGCGGCACCATGCGACTCGGCGCGCAAAGCTCGAACGTCACACCGGGAACATTGGCGCACAAAATTTATGGTGATGTGGTGAGTGAGCGCCATCGCCACCGCTACGAGGCCAATGTGCACTACTTGGACACCTTGCGCAAAGCTGGCTTAGTCATTTCTGCGCTCACACAGCGTGAACATCTCACTGAGATTGTGGAGTTACCGCAAACGGTTCACCCGTGGTTTATGGGCGTGCAGTTTCACCCTGAGTTCAAGTCCACGCCTTGGGATGGGCATCCGCTTTTTAATGCCTATATCAAGGCTGCACTAGACCACCAGTCACAACGCACCAATTTGAAAGCTGTAGCATGAGCATGAAGTTGTGTGGCTTTGATGCGGGCTTAGAGCATCCGTTTTTTTTGATCGCGGGCCCTTGTGTGGTGGAGTCTGAACAACTCCAAATGGACACTGCGGGTACTTTGAAAGAAATTACCGCTGCATTGGGCATACCGTTCATTTTCAAGTCGAGCTACGACAAAGCTAACCGCTCAAGTGGAACGACCTTTCGTGGCCCTGGCATGGAAAAAGGTTTAGAGATCTTGGCCAAAGTTCGCCGTGAATTGCAACTCCCCATCCTTACCGATGTGCACAGCGAATCTGAGATTGCACATGTAGCTCAAGTGGTCGATGTATTACAAACCCCTGCATTTTTGTGCCGTCAAACAGATTTCATCCATGCGGTCGCGCGCTCAGGCAAACCCGTTAACATCAAAAAAGGTCAGTTCTTGGCGCCGCATGACATGAAAAATGTCATCGACAAAGCGCGCGCCGCTGCCCGTGAGGCGGGTCTGAACGACAACAACTTCATGGCCTGTGAACGTGGTGCGAGTTTTGGTTACAACAACCTCGTCTCTGATATGCGAAGCTTGAGCATCATGCGCGAAACCAATGCGCCGGTGGTGTTTGACGCGACCCACTCGGTGCAATTGCCCGGCGGGCAAGGCACAAGCTCTGGTGGTCAACGCGAAATGGTGCCGGTCTTAGCGCGCGCTGCTGTTGCCGTGGGTGTCGCAGGACTCTTTATGGAAACCCACCCTAACCCTGCAGTGGCAATGAGCGATGGCCCCAATGCTGTTCCCTTGAAACACATGCGCGCACTGCTCGAAACCTTACAAGACATTGACCGCGTGACCAAAAAACACGCCTTCCTTGAAAACAATTTTGGTATTTAATTTTTAACTTTAGTTCTGAGAGATAAACAATGAGTGCAATCGTAGACATCGTCGCAAGAGAAATTTTGGACAGCCGTGGAAACCCCACCGTGGAATGTGACGTGTTACTGGAGTCTGGAACGATGGGGCGTGCTGCCGTGCCTTCTGGCGCCTCTACTGGAAGCCGGGAAGCGATTGAGTTGCGAGATGACGACAAAACCCGCTACTTAGGCAAAGGTGTGCTGAAAGCTGTTGAGCACATCAATACCGAGATCTCTGAAGCCGTTTTAGGTTTAGACGCTTCCGAACAAGCCTTTCTCGACAAAACTCTGATCGATTTAGACGGCACAGATAACAAAAGCCGTTTAGGTGCCAACGCCATACTCGCAGTGTCCATGGCTGTAGCACGTGCGGCTGCCGAAGAATCTGGCCTGCCACTTTATCGCTACTTTGGCGGTATGCATGCGACACAACTGCCAGTGCCGATGATGAACGTGATCAACGGTGGCGCCCATGCCAACAACAACTTGGACTTGCAAGAGTTCATGATCATTCCCGTCGGTGCGCCCAGTTTCAGAGAAGCCGTGCGCTATGGCGCTGAAGTGTTTCATGCGTTGAAGAAAATCATCCATGACAAAGGTATGAGCATTGCTGTTGGTGACGAAGGTGGCTTTGCCCCCAATGTCACGAACCACGAAGCGGCTATCCAGATGGTCTTGGACGCTATCGCTGCGGCCGGCTATACCGCAGGCGAGCAAATCGCTATAGGCTTAGATTGCGCAGCCAGTGAGTTTTACAAAGACGGCAAATACCACTTAGAAGGCGAAGGCTTGCAACTGACTGCCGAACAATGGACAGATATGTTGGCTACTTGGTGCGACAAATACCCCATCATCAGCATTGAAGATGGCATGGCCGAAGGCGATTGGGACGGATGGAAAATCCTAACCGACCGTTTGGCGAAAAAAGTACAAATCGTGGGGGATGACTTGTTCGTGACGAACACCAAAATATTCCAAGAAGGTATTGAAAAAGGTATTGCGAATTCCATCCTCATCAAGATCAACCAAATTGGAACCTTGACCGAAACTTTTGCCGCCATTGAGATGGCTAAGCGTGCGGGTTATACGGCTGTCATCAGCCACCGCTCTGGTGAGACCGAAGACTCAACCATTGCAGACATTGCCGTGGGTTTGAATGCAGGTCAGATCAAGACTGGCTCGATGAGCCGATCCGACCGCGTGGCGAAATACAACCAACTCTTGCGTATAGAGGAGGACTTAGGTGATGTGGCCGTGTATCCAGGTCGCTCCGCTTTTTACAACCTCAAAGGCTAAAAAATACGTAAAGGCTTATTCGCTTTTAAACTTCCATCCCATCGACTTTTACTGATTAAATGCTCACCATCCTGCGTCCCATCCACATGATCTTGATAGCACTCCTTGTAGTGTTGCAAGCTCAGCTGTGGTTTGGCCGTGGAAGTTTGCCCGATGTGATGCGACTACGCCAACAACTCAAAGAGCAAAAGCAACACAACCAAGCAGCTCAATTAGCGAACGAGCGCCTAGGTGCTGAGTTGAACGATCTGAAAGACGGGTTAGAGATAGTGGAAGAACGTGCCAGAGCAGAAATAGGCATGGTCAAACCCAATGAAATTTTTGTGCAAATCCCGCCCTAAATTCTCAGCCTATGCACAAACGCAACAGACAGTTGCAGACCTCCATTAATGGTTTCAAGCTATGAGAGTCGCCATAATCGGCGCACCCGTAACAGGAAAAACTGAACTCGCTATTGCCCTTGGAAAATTCTTAACGGGCCAAGGCATTCCTCTAGAAGTTGCAGACAGCCCCGATATTCAAAGTTTAGGACAAGAAGATATCGCCTTGCT
>SYDB01000153.1 GCA_005786815.1 Burkholderiales bacterium | reverse complement strand
TTGCCTTCTAATCATTAGAATAAGGACAAGAGCGGAACTTTACGAGGTATATTTTTCTGATAATAATGTAACAGTAATAATGTAATGTAAAAATGTACTATTAAAGTAACGGCTTTTACTTTAAGAAGCACCAGTTTGTCCTTTAACCCGTACTAACTCTAGGCTGACGAAAGACAGTAATATCGACAAAATAAAAAATTCATAAGAGACTTACAATATCTTGAGATTGGTGAGTCCGTTGAAGACTCCATTCTTCAGTTTCCCAATCTGGTTGTTGTTCAGAAGCAGGGTTTCCGCATCTGGTGTGTGTTCGTAAACGGCTACGCCCATGTCGTTCAACATGGAGATCACGACTTCCATGGTTTCTGCGTCGACCAGTTTGTCGGGCAAGTGGTCAGAGATTTCACCGTGGGTCAAATAGCCGCGTGTCTTACCGAGTTTGATCAGGGTTTTGAGACGTTGGCGGCGTTTTTGCATGTCTTCTTCAGACAGCACGGTCTCATCAAGGCCGAATTCTTTCATCAAGGCGCGCTCTTTCGCCTTGCTGATCTTCATGCGCAGGGGTTTTACTTTTTCGGCAGTCGCAACTTCTTCGCCTTCGAGGTCGGCTTCGATGTCGCTCAAGTCTGTGTCGTCTAAGCCTTTGCCGGCTTTGCCTTTGGCTGCAAATTTAGCAGCTTTTTTGCCAGTGGATTTGGGGGCGTGCGCGACGACGGCTGGCTTTTTGGCGGGAGCTTTTGCGGGAACCGCTTTGGCAGCTGGTTTAGCGGCCACTTTTGAAACTACTTTTGGAGCAGGTTTAGCCACAGGCTTGGCGGCAGGCTTTGCTGTAGTTTTGGCAACTGGTTTGGCTGGCGACTTCGCTACAAGTTTTGCAGCTGCTTTTTTGGCGACTGGTTTTGCTTTGGCTACTGGTTTCGCGGCTGCCTTGGTTGCAGGTTTGGCGGCAGCTTTTGGTGCAACTTTTTTGACTGCCTTTTGGGGCGCTGGCTTTTTGGATTTGGAGGCGACGGGCATGGAAACTCCTGAACTTCAAATAAAAACACACACTCCGCGCTGAAAACCGCACGGAATTTAACTGGTAAAGGGCGAAACCCTAGGAATGAGGCAAGCGAGGTGGGCGAACATTTGGTGTGCAGTCCTTGCGGTTTAGCGGCGAGTCGTGCGCTGATGTCACGGTTGGCCTGGCCCGGAGGTGCTGCTGTCGCACTTGCCAAAGATTTGGATTATACCGAAAGCCTCTTTTTTTTCAAGCTAAACCTGAGACTTTTTAGAGCGTGGGCGTAGGCGAAGTGGCTAGAGACTAGGCGCTAGGCGCGGAGGCGTTGCCAATTTGCTTGCGCCGCTCATACAGGGCTTTGTAGCGGGTCAGGGCGGTCGGGTCGGATTGCGAGTCCTCAATCGCTTGCTTCATTTGGGCGTCTAAGTTTTCGAGCAACATTTTTTGCAAAATGCTGCATAGCTCTTGTCTAGCATCAGTAGCGTGTTTATCGTTTGCAGGGTCTTGCGCTTTCGTGAGATCGGGGTCGTCAACCGTATTGGCAAAACTGGTGGACATCACACGAGTTGCCAAGGCCTCGCACTCATGGCCGCGCAATCCTTCTAGCAAAGCGGCCCAACTAAGGCTTCCGTGCTCGTGGTGTTGGAGGTCCATCCAAACAAACAAGGGGCCGTGGGGCGGCGCTAGGCTGCATAGAAGATCATGGTCTTCACCCGATAGCTCTTGCCAAATTTCCATGTTGGAGAGTAAGACCCGCGCGGCGTGGTCGGCTCTGCCCGCGGGAATTTGCCGGGTACCGCGCGTCCAAGTACGGGGTTTTTTCTTGAAATCAAAACTACGCTTGGCGTTAGAGGTCGGTGGAATCCACAGGTCTTGCAATTCATTGGTGCCGAGCTCACACAGGCTGGCAATTTCACCAAGCAATTGGCGCTTGAGCGCGCCATCAGGCAATGCCATCCACATAGGCTTGGCGTTGCTGGCCAAGTGCGCACGGCCCTCGGCGCTCTGCAAGTCGCAACCTTCGCGGGACACTTCGATCAACATTCGGCTCAGGTGCACGGCTTCCGTGACGGCATGGGCGAATGCATCTTTGCCAAAGGTGCGTATGTAGCTATCGGGGTCATGCTCGGCGGGCAAAAACAAAAACTTGATGCTTCGGACATCGCTAGCAAAACTGAGTGCGCCGTCCAAAGCTTTTTTCGCGGCGCGACGACCTGCACTGTCGCCGTCAAAAGCAAACACGACGTTGTCGGTGAATCGGAAAAGTTTTTGGATGTGGTCGCCCGTGCAGGCTGTGCCCAACGTGGCGACTGCATTGGCAAACCCAAGTTGGGAGAGGGCGACTACGTCCATATAGCCTTCGGTCACCAAGGCGTAACCGAGATCGCGTATGGCTTGGCGGGCTTCGAACAGGCCGTAGAGCTCTCGGCCTTTGCTGAATACGGGTGTCTCAGGCGAGTTCAGATATTTAGGCGTGCCATCGCCAAGCACACGGCCTCCAAAACCTATGCATTCGCCTTTGATATTGCGAATAGGAAACATGACGCGGTCACGAAAACGGTCGTAGCGTTTTTCGTCGTCTTCGCCGTCTTGTTGGGTGATGACCAAACCGCTTTCGACTAAAAGCGGGTCTTGGTAGTCTGGAAATACGCTGGCCAAGCTTCGCCATCCGTCTGGGGCATAGCCCAAGCCAAACTGTCTGGCGATTTCTCCGCTCAGTCCCCGGTTTTTGAAATACGTGATGGCTTGCGGGGAGGACTTGAGGTGTTTGCTGTAGGCTTCGCCCGCTTTTTCTAAAACTTCGGTAAGTGTGGTTTGCTTTTGGCGGGCCTGGGCGGCGCGTTCGCGGTCTTGGGGGGAGATGTCCTCTTCGGGCACTTGCATGCCTGCGTTTTGGGCTAAGTCTTTGACGGCTTCGACAAAGTTCATGCCGGCGTGGTCCATTAAAAAACCGATGGCGTTTCCGTTTTTGCCGCAGCCAAAACAATGGAAGAACTGCTTGGTCGGACTAACCGAAAAAGAGGGTGATTTTTCACCGTGGAAGGGGCAAAGCCCCATGTAATTGGCGCCGCCTTTTTTGAGAGCGACATACCGTCCCACTACCTCGACTACGTCGGTGCGGTCGAGGAGTTCTTGGATGAATGTTTGTGGGATCGCCATGAAAGCAAAGATGCTTATTTCGGCGCAAGACGAATAGCGCCATCCAAGCGAATGACTTCGCCATTGAGCATTTCATTTTCAAAAATGTGCAAGGCGAGTTTGGCGTAGTCTTGCGGTGTACCTAAGCGCGAGGGGAAGGGCACGCTGGCGGCCAGAGAGTCTTGCACCTCTTGGGGCAGGCCAAACATCATGGGTGTCCGGAAAATGCCCGGGGCGATCGTCATATTGCGGATGCCGTTGCGCGCCAAGTCGCGGGCAATGGGAAGTGTCATGCCTACTACACCGCCCTTAGACGCGCTGTAAGCGGCTTGGCCCATTTGTCCGTCGTAGGCGGCCACCGAGGCGGTTGAAATGATGACGCCACGCTCGCCGCTAGACTCAGGTTCGTTTTGGCTCATGGTTTCTGCGGCTAAGCGGATCATGTTGAAGCTACCGATTAAGTTGACTGTGATCGTCTTCGTAAAAACGTCTAATTTATGCGCACCGTGTTTGCCCACAGTTTTTTCTGCGGGGGCGATTCCTGCGCAGTTGACCAAACCCATCAATTTGCCCATCGATACAGCCTTGGCAATAACGGCTTGCCCATCGGCTTCTTTGCTGACGTCGCAGGCGACAAACGCGCCACCGATGACTTCAGCCACGGATCGGCCCTTTTCAACCTGTATATCGGCAATCACCACATGCGCGCCATGTTGCGCTAAGGCGCGGGCTGTTCCTTCGCCCAATCCTGATCCCCCGCCTGTGACGATAAAAACCTTGCCTTGGATGTCCATGAATATCTCCGATGAGTAAATGAGGGTGTCAGAGGTGTCTTTTTACGTTGACGTAACGTCAATTATGCTGGATCGACGATCGGGGACAATCTGTAATCCTTAAGCAATGCCACCATAGAGAGTACAAAAACCAATGCCTCAAATTTCAGCACCATCTTCGTCGATCACCTCACACACGGTTGAGGTAGAGAAGGCATCTGCTTTTGGTCAAAAGTTTGGTCAGGCTATGGGTAAGCTTGCGATGTGTGCGGTTTTAGCGGTGATGACGGCATGTAGCACCCAAGGGCCTCTCAAGCCCACTTCAGGCGCTGCGTCAGAGGGTGCCGTCAAAGAGTCTGCCCCCGAAACAACTGCCGTGAAACGTGTTCCCAAGTTCGGACTAGCCTTGGGCGGCGGCGCTGCCAGAGGATTCGCCCACGTAGGCGTTATCCAAGTGCTAGAAGAAGCGGGACTCAGGCCTGACTTTATTGTCGGAACTTCCGCCGGTAGTTTGGTCGCTGCCTTCTATGCCAGCGGCAAAAACGGTGCCCAGCTGCAACAACTGTCCGAAACCATGGACGAAGCCACCATCACCGACTGGACGATTCCTCTGCTCAGCCGAGGAATGATGCGCGGTGATGCTTTAGCCCGCTACGTCAACAGCAAAACTGGCAACCAAAAGATTGAGGACTTGCCGATGTCTTTGGGCATAGTGGCCACCGATTTGCAAACTGGGCAGGGTGTTTTGTTCCAACGTGGCGACTTAGGCACGGCGGTGCGCGCGTCTAGCTCGGTGCCCTCTGTGTTTGAGCCCGTCAAGATTGGAACGCGCGAGTTTGTCGATGGTGGCTTGGTGTCCCCAGTTCCGGTGCGATTTGCCCGCCAGATGGGCGCAGAGTTTGTGTTGGCCGTGGATATTTCCAGCACGCCAGAGAACGCCAAAACAGGCGATATGTTTCAAATTTTGATGCAAACTTTCACCATCATGGGTAAAAGCATCAATACCTTTGAGTTGCGCGAGGCGGACGTGGTGGTAAGGCCTGCCTTAGGGACAATAGGGTCGGCGGAATTTAGCGCAAGGCGTAAATCTATCGAAGCCGGACGTGCCGCCATGCTCGCGGCTCTGCCAAAAGTGCGTGTTGCACTTTTGCCCCGCTAAAAAAAGAGGGCCCGTCTTGCGACGGGCCCTGCAAAGAATCTCAACACCCTAGGGTGATTAAAAGATCCGAGGAGACAATCTTTTCAAATTAACGCTTTTTGGCAACTGTCTTGCTGACTTTTGCAGCAGTCTCAGTCACAGCGTGGAAGTTGCTTTCAGCCAAGTCAGTGGCTTGCTTAACAACTTTTTGTACGGATTCAGCAGCGGTGTTGCTTGCGTTGAGGGCTTGCTTCAAGAAAGCCACTGCAGACTCAGAGCCAGCAGGTGCGTTTTTCAAAGCAGAGTCAAAAAAACCAACGAATTGCTTTTGTGCTTCTGCGGCTTTGGCTTCAACAGCCTTGCTCAATTCAGCGCTAGTCTCAGAAGTGATTTCGTAAACATGGCGTGAGTAAGAAGCAGTTTTTTCTGCCAAAGGTTGGAAAAACTCGGCTTGGAGTGCCAAGAATTGTTGTGGGTCTTTAGCGCCCATTAGGCTTTTGAGGAAGTCAGCAGACTCCGTCAAAGTGCTGCGAGCAGCAGTCAGGTTGAGTTCAACCAATTTTTCAACGCTAGTGAAAGCGTCGTTGCTCATGGCGAATGCGTTGTTCAGGGTTGCTTTGTTAGAAGCGACGATTTGCTCGGTATTGATCATGTAAATCTCCAGAAAGTGAAAGTTAAAAAAATGTTGCGTTGCGGCAATGGGATGTAGTTTAGGGTTATCCCGAGGTCTTACAACGCTTTGAAGGGGTGTTGAGCGTTCTTTAGAGGTGACAGCCTAAACAAGGACTTAGCGCAGCATACGGAGACAATGCTTTGATTGATAAGGCCACACGGGGTGTATGCGCGCTTTTTATTCAGATCAATTTGTATTGCCGCTTCCGCAGGGCCACAGATTTCCTATGGGCAAGTACCGGGTTTTGCGAGACCGCTTGGCAGTGGAAATACCTGCCATCCAAACCAACGTTGCCCAACCTGCCACCGATGGTGAATTGGCCTTGGTACACGCTCCAACCTACATTCAGGCGGTAGAGCAAGGCACCCTGGGTGACAAGGCGCAGCGTGAAATTGGTTTTCCTTGGTCCCCAGAAATGGTGGCCAGGTCTAGGCGCTCGACTGGCGCCACCATCATGGCGGCCAGGGCGGCTTTGTT
>SYDB01000152.1 GCA_005786815.1 Burkholderiales bacterium | reverse complement strand
GCTTGGGTGGCGAGTCCTACTTGGCTGAACAAACGCTCCGAGCCACAACCTGGAAAATAAAACACGGCCTCAGTGTCTGAGGTGGTGGTTTGCGGGTTGCGAATGATGGGCACATAGTCTTTGTCTTCAATATCCAACAAAGCGCGCGCTGTTTTCTTGGGCAGATTGCCCGGCATCTTCTTGTTGATGAAGTGGATGATTTGCTGCTTGACGGGCGCAGTGCCCACCGTGGCAGGTGGCGCATTGGTTTGCTTACGCGCGACCACTCGCAACACATCGTTAGCGAAGCATTGCAGCTTCATGCCCACATCCACCATGGCGCTACGCGCAAACTTGATAGTCTCTGGATTGGTGGCGTTGAGCATCAACATCGCCGCTGCGTTACCAGGCCTGAAAGTCTTTTGACCCATCTTGCGCAAGAGGTTGCGCATATTCATGGACACCTCACCAAAGTCAATCTTCACAGGGCAAGGCGAGAGGCACTTGTGGCAGACGGTGCAATGGTCGGCCACGTCTTCAAATTCTTGCCAGTGCTTGATGGATACACCGCGACGGGTTTGTTCTTCGTACAAAAAGGCCTCGACCAACAACGAAGTCGCCAAAATTTTGTTACGTGGGCTATAGAGTAAGTTCGCACGCGGCACATGGGTGGCGCAGACAGGCTTGCATTTGCCGCAACGCAAACAGTCTTTGACGCTGTCGGCAATCGCACCGATGTCAGACTGCTGCATGATGAGCGACTCGTGGCTCATCAAACCAAAACTGGGGGTATAGGCTTGACTCAGATTAGCGTCACGAACAATGTTCTGAGATGCATCATGGCGCAACAATTTGCCTTTGTTAAAACGCCCCTCAGGATCGACCCGCTTCTTGTAGTCGGCAAACGGTTGCAGCTCAGCGTCTGTCAAAAACTCAAGCTTGGTGATGCCGATGCCATGCTCGCCAGAGATAACACCGTCGAGTGAACGCGCCAGCACCATGATGCGAGCCACCGCCTCGTGGGCGGTTTGCAGCATCACATAGTTGTCGCTGTTGACAGGGATGTTGGTGTGCACATTACCGTCACCAGCATGCATGTGCAGAGCAATCCAGACGCGGCCTTTGAGAACACGTTGGTGAATCGCGTTGCACTCGGCCAAGATGGGCTGGAACTGTGCGCCTGTGAAAACGTTTTCGAGCACAGCACGAATTTGCGTTTTCCAACTCGCGCGCAGGCTATGGTCTTGCAGTTGCGAGAACAGCGCGTCGCAGTTGTCCAGCCACTGCTGCCAAGTGCTGCGCACATCGGCCAACACCGCTCGTGCTTGTTGCACGCGCTCTTCTAATAACTCTGGAGATGGCACATCATTGGCGTCGTCTATTGCGCCCAATGGCAAATTGCCCTCAGCAAAAAATGCGTCCAAGGCGTCACACAAGTCGAGCTTGTTGCGCAAAGAGAGTTCGATGTTTAAGCGCTCGATGCCGTCGGTGTACTCCCCCATGCGCGGCAGTGGAATGACGACGTCTTCGTTGATTTTGAAGGCATTGGTGTGGCGACTGATGGCGGCTGTGCGTTTGCGATCAAGCCAAAATTTCTTGCGCGCTTCAGGGCTGATGGCGACAAAACCTTCGCCACTGCGCGAGTTGGCCAGACGCACAACTTCCGATGTGGCACGCGCCACGTCGTCCGCGTTGTCGCCAGCGATATCACCCACCAACACCATCTTGGGCAGGCCGCCGCGCTTACTTTTGGTGGCGTACCCCACGGCCTTGAGATAACGGTCGTCAAGATGCTCCAAGCCAGCCAACACGGTGTTGGTGCGCTTGTGCTCTGCAAACATAAAGTCTTTGATTTCAACAATACTGGGCACCGCGTCTTTGGCATTGCCAAAAAACTCTAAGCACACGGTGCGCGTATGCTCTGGCATGCGGTGCAAGATCCAACGTGCACTAGTGATCAAGCCATCGCAGCCTTCTTTTTGGATGCCAGGCAAGCCACTCAAAAACTTGTCAGTGACGTCTTTGCCCAGACCTACTTTGCGAAAGCTTTGTCCTGGAATGTCGAGACGCTCTTGCCGAGCCGGCGTTTTGCCATCCGCCTCGAAATAGTGCAGCTCAAAACTCGCGACATCAGCGTCATGGATCTTGCCCAAGTTGTGCCCAACGCGTGTCACCTCTAACCACTGCGCGTCGGGCGTGACCATGCGCCAGCTAGCGAGGTTGTCTAGGGCTGTGCCCCAGAGCACGGCTTTTTTGCCGCCTGCGTTCATGGCGATGTTGCCGCCTATGCAAGAGGCTTCTGCAGAGGTGGGGTCTACCGCAAAAACAAAGCCTGCGCGCTCGGCAGCATCTGCCACACGCTGGGTCACGACACCCGCTTCCGTCCAAATCGTGGGCACTGGGTTGTCTAACCCAGATAACTTGATATGCTCGACCTCGGTCATGGCTTCGAGCTTTTCGGTGTTGATAACGGCACTCTTCCATGTGAGCGGCACTGCGCCGCCGGTGTACCCCGTGCCACCTCCGCGCGGGACGATGGTCAGACCCAAATCGATACAGCCTTTGACCAAGCCCGCCATCTCGACTTCGGTGTCAGGCGTGAGCACCACGAACGGATATTCGACGCGCCAGTCGGTCGCGTCCGTCACATGGGACACGCGCGACAAACCGTCAAACTTGATGTTGTCGTTGGCCGTGTATTTTTTAAGTTGACGCGCTGTTTTTTTACGCAAGCTGGCGATCGCTTCAAACTCGGCGTTAAAGGCTTCCACTGCGCGGCTCGCGGCTTCTAGCAGTTGACCCACCATGGCATCGCGCTCGGCGTCTTCGTTAGATCGACGGCGTTGCACTTCTCCCAAGCGGTGGTGTAAGGCGTCTACCAACTGGCGACGGCGCTGGGGGTTGTCTAGAAGATCATCTTGTAAGTAGGGGTTACGTTGTACCACCCAAATATCGCCTAGCACTTCGTACAACATGCGCGCGGAGCGGCCCGTGCGACGCTCTTGGCGCAAGCGCAAAAGTAAATCCCAGATCTCAACACCCAACAATCTAATGACGATTTCGCGGTCAGAAAATGAGGTGTAGTTGTAGGGAATTTCGCGCAGTCGAGGCGCTTCCGTGGGATTTGCTAGCAGTAAATTTAGCGGGGTGGGAGCGTTCATATTGGGGTTAGCACTTACAACTGCGCATGTTACCGCAGGGCTTTATATAGAGGGCTTTGTAGGGACTATTCGTACCAACCGCGGCACATGATCCACTGCGCGCTTGCGCACACCACGACCAACACGCCGTATGTGGCCATCTTGCCGTCGATGCCAAAGAAAACCAAACCACCGGCCAACACCAACGAACCCAATACGGCACTGACAATGAACTGGCGCAACCAACTCCAGCGAGATTCTGGCAACCAACGGCGCGCCGCGAACTGGGCAAAAACCACACAGAAAAACGCAACGCCCCACGCTGGCGCAAAAAAGTTAAGCAAGTGAATCAGTTGGTCTACAGGGCCCATGGGCATCAATTTTATAATTTCCCGATGGCAGTCTGGGCTTTAGGCCTCAATCACAACACCGCCCCGCTTGATTTGCGGGGCCGTTTTGCCTTTACCACCGAGCAAATGGGATCCACCCTTGACGGACTTCGCCAGGCTGTGTCGCAAGACAGCGAAGTCGCCATTTTGTCGACCTGCAACCGCACCGAAATTTACGGCGCTGGGGGTGAGAAGCAAATCCAGCAAACCATGGATT
>SYDB01000151.1 GCA_005786815.1 Burkholderiales bacterium | reverse complement strand
TTTACACGTGAATTAGCAACGCGTGCCCAACAGAGTAGCTACGATGCATTGGTACTCACCATAGATAACCAATTAATTGGTAAACGCGAACGAGACATCGTCAATGGTTTCACTATTCCGCCAAGGTTAGATTTGCCACAGATGCTCGCTTTTGCAAAAAAACCCTCCTGGTGGTGGGCGATGCGTCATGAATTAGCCAAGGTGACTTTTGGCAATTACGTGCAATCTAATTCACCTGAATCTGTATCTGCATTAGCGGCTCGAATGGGTTCTTTGCTTGATCCGAGCATGTCATGGGACGACGTGGATATGGTGCGCGCGCATTGGAAAGGTCGCTTGATTCTTAAAGGTGTACTCCACCCCGATGAAGCTTCACAAGCCGTTAAACGTGGGGTAGACGCCATCATTGTGTCTAACCATGGCGGTCGACAACTCAACGGCGCTATCGCCAGCGCCAGGGCGTTACCTGCAGTTGTTCAAGCCGTCAATGGCGCTATTCCAGTTTTGCTTGACGGGGGCATACGTCGGGGAAGTGATATTTTTAAAGCAGTCGCGCTAGGTGCTTCAGCTGTCCTGATTGGACGCCCCCATTTATGGGGACTGTCGGTCGCAGGAAAAGACGGAGTGCAGTGGGTGCTTGAAATGCTGCATGGTGAACTTGATCGAACTATGGGCTTGGCCGGCGCTAGCAATATTGAAGAGATTCGTACCGGTCAGTTTATGAAAGCTAGGCGCTTTTACGAGTCCTCATAAAAGCACCTAGCCTCAGCTCAAGCAGCGGTCAATTCTTTGAGCGATTCGATAACAGGCGTGCGAATCAAATAATCGAATGCACTCAGTGCTGCTTGGGCGCCCTCGCCTGCAGCAATCACAATTTGCTTGTATGGCACGGTAGTCACATCACCGGCAGCGAACACGCCTGGCACATTGGTGTGGCATTTCGCATCCACCACGATTTCGCCGTATTTGCTCAATTCAACCGTGCCTTTTAAGAACTCGGTATTGGGCACCAAACCAATTTGAACAAACACACCTTCAAGCGCTACCGAATGCTCTTGGTTTGTTGCCCGATCTTTGTAACGCAACCCGTTGACCTTTTGTCCGTCACCGGTAATTTCAGTCGTTTGTGCGTTCACATGGATGGAAACATTGGGCAAGCTCTTTAACTTGCTCACCAAAACGGCATCTGCTTTCAAAGCATCAGCAAACTCCACCAAGCTCACGTGCTCGACAACACCTGCTAAATCAATAGCCGCTTCTACACCTGAGTTGCCACCGCCAATCACGGCTACGCGCTTGCCCTTGAATAGAGGGCCGTCGCAATGTGGGCAATAGGCCACGCCTTTGTTTTTGTATTCTTGTTCGCCGGGCACATTCACATTGCGCCAACGTGCACCCGTAGACAAAATAACACTGCGTGCACTCAAGATACCGCCATTGGCCATATGGACTTGCACCAAGCCACCTGCATCGCTAGAAGGTACGATTTTTTCGGCACGTTGTAAATTCATGATGTCGACTTCGTAGTGACGCACTTGTTGCTCTAATGCTGCTGCGAACTTAGGACCATCCGTTTCTAACACGGAGATGTAGTTTTCGATCCCCATGGTGTCGTTGGTTTGTCCGCCAAAGCGCTCTGCCGCCACACCAACACGAATGCCTTTGCGTGCAGCGTAGACAGCAGCAGCTGCGCCCGCAGGGCCGCCGCCAACGATCAATACATCGAACGGCTCTTTCTCACTGAGTTTTACAGCGTCACGCTCTGCAGAGGAGATGTCCAGCTTTGCCAATATTTCTTCCAAGCTCATGCGGCCAGAGCCAAACGTTTGGTCGTTTTTGAAGACCATAGGTACTGCCATCACTTGTCGCGCATCCACCTCGGCTTGGTTCAAGGCACCGTCGACGATGGTGGTGGTGATCTTGGGGTTGTAAATCGCCATCAAAGTTGCCGCTTGCACAACGTCAGGACAGTTGTGGCATGACAAAGACATATAGACCTCTAATTTCATCTCTGTTTCTAAGCCTTTGATTTGCTCCAACACCTCAGCTTCGACTTTTGGAGGATGGCCACCCGTCCACAACAATGCCAATACCAAGGAAGTGAACTCATGTCCCATAGGAATCGCTGCAAATCGCACACCGCGTGTTTCGCCTTCTTTGGCAACCACAAACGAAGGTGTGCGCGCATCGTTGCCTGATGCATCGAAACTCACTTTGTCAGACAACTCGGCGATTTCTTGTAAGAGCTCGCGCAATTCACCACTTTTTTCGCTGCCGTCTAGCGTGGCGATCAAGCGAATGGGCGTACGCAAGTTTTGCAAATACGCTTGTAATTGGGTTTTCATTTGTGTGTCGAGCATCTTTTTTTTCCTTTTCAGAGACAAAACTTCTGACAAAAGAGGCGCGCAGCGCACACCTCTTTCAGCAGAAATACTGCTTAGATCTTGCCAACCAAATCGAGTGATGGTGTCAAGGTCTTGGCACCTTCTTTCCATTTGGCAGGGCAGACTTGGCCAGGGTTGTTAGCGACGTACTGCGCAGCCTTTAACTTACGCACTGTTTCTTTGACATCACGGGCGATAGCGTTGTCGTGCACTTCAGCAGTTTTGATGAAGCCTTCTGGGTTAATGATGAACGTTCCGCGCAATGCCAAACCTTCTTCTTCAATGTGCACACCAAATGCGCGTGTCAATTGGTGTGTGGGGTCGCCAATCAGTGGGAACTTGGCTTTGCCAACAGCGGGGGACGTCTCGTGCCACACCTTGTGGGCAAAGTGCGTGTCGGTCGTCACGAT
>SYDB01000150.1 GCA_005786815.1 Burkholderiales bacterium | reverse complement strand
GGCGAGTCTCCTGCTGACCCCCAAAGCCCCAATGAATCAACACCTATAGTGAGTTTGAAACCACGCAGCGAGTGGCCCTCTGGCTGGGATCAAAACGATATTACTGAAGCTATCCGTGAAAAGCTCAAGGCTCTACCAGGTGTGCAAATCGTTATGGCCCAGCCCATTTCTGATCGCGTAGATGAAATGGTCACTGGCGTGCGGTCTGATATTGCTGTCAAAGTTTTTGGTGATGACCTCGACAATCTCAAACGCCTTGCGAACCAAATAGCCAAAGTAGCGCAAAACATCCAAGGTGCTCAAGATTTGCGTGTGGAACGTATTTCTGGTCAACAATATTTGCAAATTGATATTGACCGCCAATCTATTGCCCGTCTTGGCATCAATGTGTCAGATGTCAATGATTTGATTGAAACCGCTATCGGCGGAAAAATTGCCACTGATATTTTTGAGGGAGAAAAACGCTACGCTGCAGTTGTTCGCTTGCCAGAGAGGTTTCGTAATAATATTGAAGCCATCTCAAACATTATTTTGAGCTCTTCCAATGGAGCTCAAGCGCGCTTGGAAGATGTAGCCAAAATTAACGTGCTTGACGGCCCTGCACAAATTTCAAGAGAAATGGCCAAGCGACGCATAGTGGTTGGCATCAATGTCAAGGACAGAGATCTGGGAAGTTTTGTCAAAGAATTACAAGCCCAAGTTGGGGCAAAGGTTGACCTGCCTGATGGCTACTATCTGGAATGGGGCGGACAATTTCAAAATATGGAGCGTGCACTAGGTCACTTAAAAATTATTGTTCCCATTACGGTTGCAGCCATTTTCTTTTTACTTTTTCTCCTTTTTAAATCGCTTAAATTTGCAACACTTATCATCACAGTGCTTCCCTTTGCATCCATTGGCGGAGTGCTTGGACTGTTTATTGCCGGAGAGTACCTGTCGGTTCCCGCATCCGTAGGTTTTATCGCACTATGGGGCATTGCGGTACTCAATGGTGTAGTGCTTGTTTCCTATATCCGTAATTTGCGTGATGGTGGCATGCCCGTGCACGAAGCCGTCACAGAAGGTGCTCGCCAAAGATTTAGACCGGTCATGATGACCGCAACCGTTGCCATGCTGGGTTTGATACCGTTTTTAATATCGGATGGCCCAGGCTCTGAAGTCCAAAGGCCTTTAGCCATTGTGGTGATTGGCGGATTGATTACTTGTACCTTGTTGACGCTTGTAGTCGTACCCGCCATCTACCACTGGTTTGATGAATCGCAACCTGAAGCTTGATTGAAAGTACCGCCATGAAAGAAATCAAAGCCATTATTCGTCCTGCAAAACTCCCCCTATTGCGTGAAAAGTTTCGCACTTTAGTTGGTTTTCCTGGCATGACTGTCAGTAAAGCGGAAGGGTGCTCTGCACCTAGTTTGCATTCACCATCTAATTTAAAAGAAGAACTAACCGACTACACACACAAATTTCGAATTGAAATTGTGGCGCCCGACGACGTCTGTGACAGCATTGTCGACGCCATAGTTCAGAATGCACAAATAGGTCAAATTGGCGATGGATTGGTTTGGGTGACGGATATTGAACGTGCTGTTTTTCTTTATAAAACAGTTCAAGGGGATACAGGTAGATAGTGGTTTTCACGCCAATTTTTTGAATTACCGAATCCCAAAAATTAACGCGTTTAGCTATAGAGCCTGCATGAACAAATAAACCACAATGCCATGCCCCACCACCCAAAACAAACTGCGCAATGCAGCTTTGTCTAAAAGGTAGCAAGCGATATAGGCTATACGAACAGCAACATAGACCCAACTCAAGGTCTCCATCACATATCCATCTGCCCCGCCCAAAGATGCCAAGATGATGCCAATGGCGAAAAACGGAAACGCTTCTAAAGAATTTTGTTGCGCCGCATTGGCTCTTGCACGAAAACCTTTTTGATGGGCTAGCCATGCTCGGGGGTTATGGTTGTCATAGGTTTTATCGCCCCACTTCGAAATAGCTGCGCAGATCAACGGTAAAAGTCCTGCAATCAGGATGGCAATAACTACGGTGTCGAGTTGGGTTTCGAAGCGCATGTGGTCTCCATGAAAAATGGGTATCTTATGACACTTATCCAAGCGTTAACCCTAGTTTGTTTTGGTAACTACGAGACACTAATATTGAATGCTTGCTAGTTAACATGATCCTCATGACCCGACGCTTACATTCCGCATTGATGTTTGCACTTCCATTGTTTGGTTTGTTAGTTTTTTGGGAACTGTGCATACGCATATTTCATGTAGATGCGCGGGTATTTCCAAGTATTGAGGCCGTGTTTACTGCAGGCTTAGAGTCAGTCAAAGATGGAAGCATCTTCGATCATGTTGCAGCTAGCCTTGGACGTGTGTTTGTGGGCACTGCATTGGCCATTCTTGTTAGTATTCCTCTGGGTGTTGCGATGGGCCTTAATCCTGTCGTGTCAGAGTTTTTATCGCCCCTTTTTCGTTTCTTTTCAGTTTTAGCGGGTATCGCTTGGATTCCTATCGCTACCCTATGGTTTGGGTATGGTTTTGGTGCCATCACCTTTGTTATTTTCAACGCCGTATTCTTTGTAGTGACTTACAACACACTGCTCGGTGTCTCCAGTATTCCCATGCCATTGCGGCATGCAGCCGCTTCGCTAGGCGCCAATGGATGGACATTGTTGACCCAAGTGATTCTTCCAGGTGCATTGCCCAATATCGTCACAGGTATTCGAACCGGACTAGGTTTTGCATGGCGTGGTTTGATTGCTGCAGAAATGATTGCCACCAATGTGGGGCTAGGCTATATGTTGTTTTTAGCCCGCGATTTTTATAAGACCGAAGTCATTGTTTTTGGCATGATCGTGATTGGACTTATTTGGCTCGTGATTGACCGGCTGGTTCTGGCTCCGCTGGAACGCGCCACGATTGAGCGCTGGGGACTGGTGAGGCGCGCATGAAATTACTGCAACACATTTGGTCTATCTACCTGCGTTCCACCGCCCGATTTCCTGCGCTGCGCAGCTTTGTTCCCTTTATTCCGTTACTGATTGCATGGACATTGGTCACTGAATTGGCTGTTTTCCCACGCGCATTTCTTCCTGGCCCTGTCGATGTTGTTAACGCATTTGGCACTCTCACGTACAGAGGCGTATTGACCCAGTACTTAGAAGACAGCGTTATACGTTTAGCGGTTGGAGCAGCTTTTGGGATTACATTAGGAATACCTTTAGGCGTCTTGGTGGGATTGAGTGACAGGGTTCGTCAAGCGGTATGGCCACTTTTGCTGTTTTTTCAAGCGATAGGCGATATTGCTTGGTTGCCTATTTTGTTAGTGTGGTTTGGTTTTAGCTTGACCACCATGACGCTGGTGATTGTCTATACGGTTCTCTTTCCCATTGTTTTGAATACCTCTTTAGGTGTGCGATCTGTCTCTACCGACTTACACCGTGCGGCTTTGAGTCTTGGCGCTTCCAAATTGCGCGTCATATGGGAGGTTGTATTACCAGGCGCGTTACCCAACATCATGACTGGCCTTCGCAATGGTTTGGGCTATGGATGGCGCGCCTTGATAGCGACTGAAATTATTGTGGGGACGAGTGGTATTGGCTTCATGATGTTTGATGCAAGACGCGCTGGATCAGTCGTTGAAATTTTGCTTGGCATGGTTGTGCTGGGCACACTTTGGTACGTGGTCGACAGTTGGGTACTTGCGCCCATAGAACGCGCGACTGGTAAACGTTGGGGACTCGTTACACAATGAAAAGTTTGACCATTCAAAATTTGTCAAAGACATATTTCGATCCTTATGCAGGCGCAAATGTCACTGCTGTTCACGATATTTCACTCAACGTCAAACAAGGCGAGTTTGTCTCTATCGTTGGCCCATCTGGGTGCGGTAAAACAACCATGCTCAATATGCTTGCTGGATTTATTCCCCCATCAGGCGGCTCCATCATGATCGATGACAAGCCCATCAAAGGTCCGGGCGCTGACAGAGGCGTTGTGTTCCAAACGTTTGCCCTCTTCCCTTGGAAAACTGTCTTAGAAAACGTGGGCTTTGGACCACGTATGCGCGGTCTTCCAAAAACCGAATGTGAACGTATTGCCCGTGAGTTTTTATCACTCGTAGGACTAGAGCACGTTGCTGATAGGTATCCCAACGAATTGTCGGGTGGCATGCAACAGCGCGTGGGTGTGGTGCGGGCTTTGGCCAACAATCCAGACGTTTTGCTGATGGACGAACCGTTTGCGAGTGTCGATGCACAAACGCGCATGACTTTGCAAGAAGAATTAACCCGTATTTGGCAAGAACGTCGTCCTACTATTCTTTTTATCACCCACGATGTGGCGGAGTCTGTATTTCTTTCAGATCGCGTAGTTGTGCTGAGTAAAGGACGCGTATTGGAAGACATGCCTATCGCACTAGAGCGTCCAAGGGTTTGGGAGCATTTGATCGAAGACGACACCTTCAAAGCACTGAGTGCCCAAGTCCTACATAAGGTGCGCTCTGCATGAGGTTGTGGCAATCCATTCGTCAATCCACGCAAGGCCGAATTGTCTTTGCTGGGATATTGCTATACGCTGTCTGGCAGATCTATCTGGGCGTGATGGCTCCTAGCAAAGTCGCAGAGAGCTTGCGTGAAGGAAAAGGCAAAGTAAATGTGCAGGTTGTTTTGCCTTTTACTCCAGACCGCTTTCATGTGATGGCCATGCAGCAGTTTGGTCGAGTCTCTGGAGCCGAAGAGACATGGATCGAAGTTCGTGGGGTGAAGCGGGACGATTTATCCGTCCTTGCTCGCCCTTTTTGGGTAAAACGTATTGAACCACTAAAAGGAGACTGAAGATGTTTTTAAAAAAATTGATGCTGTGCCTGTGCTTGTTAGCACCAGGACTCACCCTGTCACAAAACTTGGTCAAGATGAAAGCTGGCATGGTGGCGGGTATTGACCAAATTGGATTACCCATTGCACTGGAGCGTGGTTTCTTTGAAAAATGGGGCTTAGATGTAACCATTGCACGTCCTTATGCGACGGGTGTGGACGCACTAAATTCATTGCAAGCAGGTGAGAACGATATGTTGCAAGTTGGCGTACCCATGATCGGCGCTGTACTTCGCGGTATGGATTTAGTGGCGCTTGGCAACTACAGCGGAAGTGCCCATAAATTAGGAGGGGACGCCACCATCGCGCTGATTGCTGGTGCTAGCTCCGGCATTGTCAAAGGCGATCTGAAATCCCTCAAAGGTAAAAAAATTGCCGCCTCTTTTGGCACGATCAACCATCTGTATGTGTTGGGATTACTTGAAAAAGCGGGTCTCACCCCTGCTGACGTAACGCTTGTCAACACGCCCCCCCCAGACATGACCGTGGCTCTTTTAGCCAAAGGTATCGACGCTTTTGCTTGCTGGGACCCAGTACCTATCATTGGTTTGAAAGACGTGCCAGGCGCTATTGAAGTTATTCGTGGCGGAGACGTTATTTCTTACGTCGGCTTTAATGTGGCCTTGCGCCCTTGGGTTGAAAAGAATGGTGAAACCATTGAGAAATTTCTCGCCGCTGTTTCAGAGGCAGACCAATGGATGCGCGCCAATCCCAAAGCGGCGGCCCAAGTCGCAACCCGTTGGATTCCTGGCCTGAAACAAGATGTGGCAGAAGCAGCAATGCAGTTCAACATCCAACAAGCTGACCGCCGCCTGTCTATCAACAACTACAAGGCCTTATGGAGTGCTGAAGATCGCTTAAACCGTTTAGGTCTTATCAAAACTACCTTTGATGTGAACAAACATATCGAACCAAAGCATATGCTCAAAGTCATGAAAGACAACCCAAAGTTGTTTTCTGATTTACCGGCTATTCCAGCTAATGCCATGATTGGCTCTGGTTACGTTTTCAAACCTTAAACTGCATTGATAGGTAAAAAATGGGGCCCTTGTGGCCCCATTTACTTTTTAACGAATGAACTGGTCGATATACCCAGCCCCAAGACCTACCGCAATATAGTGCTTGCGGCACATCTCTATCTTGGTAAATACATCTTCATACCCAGTCGTCTGTCCTTTGTCGTCAACATAGACCATCGCCCCATGGATATTGAATTGGGTAATCATTTCTGGCTCACCCACCACTTCGTCCACCACCAAGGTGTGAATTTCCCCAGGCGGCTCATAGACAAAAGAACCAGCAGTGGCAACCCAGTCATGCTCTAAATAGCGCCACGCACCTTTGATGACATAGCCCGTGACCCATGAGGGATGGATATGGCGCGACAAAACACCTGATTTGCGTACGCGCAATAGGTTGCACCAACTACCCGTAACAGTATTCATCAGCAACGGGCGAAACCATACATCTGGTGCTTGCGGAACCCACACGCGCTCGTCATCTGGGATAGCAGGTATCGCAATTTCGGCTTTGATGCCTGGTTGTTGAAGAATAGGTGTCATTACGTATAACTTTCAAAATTAAGAAATTAAATATCCGCCGTCTACAGGAAGTATGACGCCAGTCACGAATTGGGCTTGTGCACTTGCCAAGAACATCACGGGACCTGCAATGTCGGCTGGAGTTCCCCAACGCTTCATAGGTGTGCGCGCCAATATAGGAGCGGCGCGTTGCATCGGCCTTTAAGCAGCACTGCGTTTGGATCGCAACGGTGCCCATGTCCTTTGTCTTACTGCGCGAGCCTCGCCTCCAGCGCCTCGACTCGCGCCAGCAGCGAGCGCGTGCACTGCCACAGGATCACTGCCATGCG
>SYDB01000149.1 GCA_005786815.1 Burkholderiales bacterium | reverse complement strand
GGAGCCGCGCGCGACGTTGACCAAAATGCCCTCAGGGCCTAAGGCTTTGAGTACTTCAGCGTTAATGAGTTTGTTGGTCCCTGCGCCACCTGGGGTGATCAAGACCAAGTAGTCGCAATTTGCGGCGAGTTCGGTGGGTGTTGGGTAGAAGGTGTAAGGCAACTCAGCGCGTTTGCTGCGGGCGGTGTAGGCGATGGTCATATTGAAAGCCAAAGCGCGTTGCGCAATGGCTTGGCCAATGCGACCGATACCCACGATGCCTATACGAGCCCCGGAGACTTTGCGCGCCAATGGCATGGGCCCGCTTGTCCATTTGCCGTCTTTGACGTAACGGTCAGCAGCCGGCAATTGGCGCGCGGCGCTGAGCATGAGGCCAACCGCCAAATCAGCGACGTCGTCGTTCAATACCTTGGGAGTATGCGTCACCATCACATTGCGCGCTTTGGCGGCAGCGACATCTACGCCGTCATAGCCAACGCCGAACACAGAGATGATTTCTAGTGCGGGCAGTTGTGCAATCAACGAGGCCGGGACTTTGGATTCGCCGCTGGCCGCAATCCCGCGGATCTGAGGTGCTAACTTGGCAAAAGCTGCAGGGTCTGTCTCATGCAAGCGGTCATGCAACCTGAAAGCGGCATGCAACTGGGGTTCAAGAAAGGGCGAGAGTTTGGTGACGGACAAGATGTCGATGGCTGGCAAAGTAGGCTCCTAGGGCTTTCACGGGGTAAAGAATCAATGGTCATACCATAATATGCTTGCTCGTCCCCATTCAAGACTCGGGGAAACCAGTAATAGCGAGACAACATGACGGACAAACCCAAAAAACGCCCCCAAGATTTACGTAGCCAACAATGGTTTGGCCGACAAGACCGAGATGGTTTTGCTTACCGCAGCTGGGTCAAAGGCAAAGGTGTGCCGCACGACCAGTTTGACGGACGCCCCGTCATTGGTATTTGCAACACCTTCAGCGAACTCACCCCTTGTAACTCCCATTTCCGCACTTTGGCCGAACAGGTCAAGATTGGTGTGTACGAAGCGGGCGGTTTTCCTCTCGAATTTCCTGTGATGTCGTTGGGCGAAACCTTGTTGCGTCCTACGGCCATGTTGTATCGCAACCTCGCCTCAATGGATGTGGAAGAGAGCATCCGCGGCAACCCGATCGACGGTGTTGTGCTGTTGATGGGCTGCGACAAAACAACCCCCGCTTTGTTAATGGGCGCTTCCAGCGCCAACTTGCCTACCATTGGCGTGAGCGGCGGACCGATGCTCAACGGCAAATGGCGTGGCCAAGAATTGGGCTCAGGCACGGGCGTGTGGAGCATGAGTGAGCAAGTGCGCGCTGGTACGTTGAAGTTGCAAGATTTCTTCGAAGCCGAAAGCTGCATGCACCGCAGCCACGGCCATTGCATGACGATGGGCACCGCGAGCACCAGGGCCAGCATGGTCGAAGCTTTGGGCGTGGGCTTGCCTGGAAATGCGGCGTACCCCGCGGTAGACGGTCGGCGCAATGTGCTCGCGCGTGAAGCGGGTCGACGCATTGTGCAATTGGTCCACGACGATGTGAAGCTCTCACAGATCTTGACGCGCGAAGCATTTGAGAACGCGATTCGCACCTTGGCGGCGATAGGTGGCAGCACCAACGCGGTCATTCACTTGGTCGCCATCGCAGGACGCTTGGGCGTGTCTTTGAGCATCGACGACTTTGACCGCTTGGCCAGCGATTTGCCTTGCTTGGTGAACCTCCAACCTTCCGGTCAATATTTGATGGAAGACTTCTGCTACGCAGGCGGATTGCCCGCGGTGATGAAAGAAATCTCTCACCTCTTGCATACCGAGGTGGTTACTGCCAACGGCAAAACCGTCGGCCAAAACGTTGCCGATGCGCAGAACTACAACACCGAGGTCATAAAGACATTTGCTAAACCCTTCAAAGAAAAAGCGGGCATCGCGATCTTGCGTGGCAACTTAGCGCCGCGCGGTGCCGTGATCAAACCGAGTGCCGCAACGCCCGCCTTGATGACGCACACCGGACGCGCTGTGGTGTTCGAGAGCAGCGACGACTTCCACGCCCGTATCGATGACGAAAACTTGGACGTCGACGAAAACTGTATCTTGGTGCTCAAAAACTGCGGGCCCAAAGGCTATCCCGGCATGGCCGAAGTCGGCAATATGCCGTTGCCCCCCAAAGTCTTGCGCAAAGGCATTACCGACATGGTGCGCATCAGTGATGCACGCATGAGCGGTACGGCCTACGGCACGGTGGTGTTGCACACCGCGCCAGAAGCCGCAGCTGGCGGCACCTTGGCACTGGTGCAAAACGGCGACATGATCACCTTGGATGTGCCTAAGCGCAGTTTGCATTTGCATGTCGATGATGCAGAGTTAGCCAAGCGACGCGCAGCATGGAAAGCTCCTGCACCGGCCATGGAAAGCGGTTACTGGAAGCTCTATATAGACCACGTATTGCAAGCCGATGAAGGCGCAGACCTGGACTTCTTACGCGGAATGCGCGGCGCCGCCGTTCCTAAAGACAACCATTAAAAAACACAATTTGTATCAAGAGGAATTGAGATGACAAAGATAGCAATCGTGACGGGCGCGAGCTCTGGTATTGGTAAAGCCTGCGCGCTCGGACTTTTGAAAGACGGCTGGAAAGTCGCCTTGATTGGCCGTCGTGCCGATGCTTTACAAGCCACGGTAGATGCCGCCGGCGAGCACAAAGCCAATGCCTTTGCTGTTCCGACCGATGTGTCCAAAGAAGAAGACGTTGCCAAAATGTTTGCTGCGGTGGTAGCCAAGTTTGGCCGTGTTGATTTGTTGTTCAACAATGCGGGCGTATCAACGCCTTACACCTTACCTGGCGATATGAGTGGTGAGATTTGGCGCCAATCGGTGGATGTGAACTTGCATGGCCAGTTTTATTGCTTGTCGAACGCCTTCAAGCAAATGCAAACGCAGTCACCCCAAGGTGGCCGCATCATCAACAACGGATCGATTTCGGCCCATACGCCGCGTCCTGGTTCTATCGCTTACACGGCAACCAAACACGCGATCAGCGGTTTGACCCGCGCGGCAAATCTAGACGGTCGTCCATTTGATATTGCTGTCGGTCAAATCGATATTGGCAATGTAGCGAGCGATATGACCGAGCGCATGGTCAAAGGTGTTCACCAAGCCGATGGCACGATCAAGCCAGAAGCGCGAATGGATATGTCGGCTGTGGTTGATACTTTTATGACGATGGCGCGCTTGCCGCTCTCGGCGAATATTTTGTTCACCACTGTCATGGCAACCAAGATGCCATTTGTGGGTCGCGGTTAAATAAGCACGTGTTTTTCTGGCATCCCAGCAAGACAGTTGATCACTTAACTTCTTAATACTTAGCCTTTTCATCTTTTATGCAAGACGTGGTCACGTTGGGCGAAGCCATGGTTTTGCTGGCCGCCGCAGAGCCTGGCCCATTGGCGCAGGTGTTGCAGTTCACTAAGCACACGGCGGGCGCCGAAACCAATGTTGCCGTGGGCTTGGCACGCTTGGGCTATCGCGTGTCGTGGGTTAGCCGATTGGGTGACGATTCGATGGGTCACTATTTGCGGGCTTGTTTTGAACACGAGGGTATTGACTGCAGCCAAGTTGAAATGGTCGCTGGTGGCAAAACCGGCATGATGTTCAAAACTTTGAGCGTGGCAGGCAGCGACCCCACGATTGAATACCACCGCAAAGACTCGGCTGCCAGCCAGTTGCGCGTGGACGATGTGGATTGGACTTGGTTTGAAAAGGCTAGCCATTTACACACCACAGGTATTTATCCGGCGCTCACTCCCCATACGTTTGAAGTGACACAAACCGCCATGGCGCGCATGCGAGCCAGTGGCAAGAGCGTGAGCTTTGATCCGAATCTGCGACCAGCTTTATGGCCCAGTATCGAAGCGATGCGCACATCGATCAATGCATTGGCGGCGAAAGCGGATTGGGTGTTTCCAGGTCTGCAAGAAGGACAACTTCTCACAGGAAAAGAAACGCCTGCTGACATCGCTACTTTTTACCGTGCACAAGGCGCAGAGTGTGTGGTGGTGAAATTAGGCGATGCTGGCGCGTATTACGACAGCGATGCAGGGAAGGGGTTGGTACCTGCATTCCCCGTTTCACAAATCGTGGATACCGTGGGTGCGGGAGATGCATTTGCCGTGGGTGTGATCAGTGGCTTAATAGAGGAATTACCCCTTCAAAAAGCAGTGAAACGCGCCGCTTGGATGGGCGCGCGCGCGACCCAAGTGCGCGGCGATT
>SYDB01000148.1 GCA_005786815.1 Burkholderiales bacterium | reverse complement strand
TTTCTTTTTCTAGTTTGTCAAAGTCTGCTTTTTCTTTGGCAGCAGCGATTTCTTTTTTATGCTCCGGCGACAGTTTGTCAGGGTCAGAGTAGGGGTTCTCGTTTTCTTGGGCGGGGTCGGTGTTGGGGTTAGGTCCACCCTCTGAGCGCGGGGTGAGGCGCTCTAACAATGCCGTTTGTTTGGCAGAAAAAGGAAAACCGTCTGGGTCAATGATGGAGCGACCGCCAAACATGCCGTTGGAACCCGCCAATTGACCAAATGGAACCAAGCTTTGTGAAGCAGGCCTGAAATAGTCGGCAATACTTTTTCGTTGGTCGTCGTTAGACGCGCCCAGCAGCCACATCAACAAGAAGAAGGCCATCATCGCCGTCATCATGTCGGCCAACGCAATTTTCCAAGCACCACCGTGCGCACCACCGTGGCCATCATCAATGATTTTCTTGATGATGATGACCGGAGCCAGCGCTTCCGGTGGCGCGTTGGGGTCTTTTTCGTCAGCCATTACTTCCTCAGCGCGTCGAAGATTTCACCAAAGGTGGGCTGGTTGTGGTGGCTGATGCAGACGCGTCCTGCTTCGATGATCAAAGGAACAGGGTATCCGTGCATATTGCCCAAGATGATTTGCTTGGCCACGTTGAGTACTTCGCCGTCTTCGTCAATGATTTGTTTCAAGCGGCTACCAAAAGGTTCAAAAATACCGTAAGCCAAAAACACCCCAAGGAACGTACCCACCAACGCGCCACCAATCAAGGCACCCAACACAGGTGGGGGTTGGTCAATCGCGCCCATGGTCTTCACCACACCCAACACGCAGGCCACAATTCCCAGCGCAGGCAATGCGCCCGCGAGCGTGGCAATCGCGTCAGCGTTTTTCATTTCGTTGTGGTGATGCAGTTTGATCGACGCAGTCATCACGTCTTCCACCGCATAGGGACTTAGAGTGCCTGAAGACACCACCATCAAGCGGATAGTGTCACAAATTAATCCAATCAAGCCATGGTCGTGCAACATCTTTGGGCATTCGCCAAAAATTGCACTGGCCTCCGGGTTTTCAACGTGGGATTCCATCGCCACCGCACCCTCGGCTTTTAGGGTTTTCATGAGTTTCGAGATCACGGCGATGATGGCGACGTAGTCGTCTTTGGTGTACATCGGGCCTTTGATCACACGACCAAAGCCACCCATTGCACCTTTAAAAATGACACTGGAGTTACCCGTGATCATGCCGCCGATACCGGCACCCGCGATGATGACCATCTCATAAGGAGCGGCTTTGATAATGGGCGCCAAACTGCCGCCGGCGATCACGAAACCGCCGAATACGCATATCATCAATACGACCAAACCAATAATTGCTGTCATCTCTCACTCCAAATGCAGTTCGGCACATCCAAGAGGAATCTCGGATGTGCCTGCTTAACTTTTCAACCCCACTAAGGGTAACTGATTTCTCAGTTCACCAAGCTCAATGGCTTAGCCATTTGAGGGACCAAAGCCGGTACACCTTCCCAGGCATCACGGATTTCGCGCATCAAGCCTTGGATTTCATCCAAAGCGACTAAGTCGTTATGGGCATTGACGTGTAACAAACGACGGGTGACATAGCCATACAACTCATTGAGGTTGTTGGCCAAGTCGCCACCTTTTTCAAAATCCAAAGCGCCTTGCAGGCCCAAGACAATGCGACTTGCGCGCGCAATCGATTTGGATTTCTCTTGAATATTTTTGTGCTGAATGTGGCCACGGGTCGCCGACATGCTCTCCAACAACCCATCAAACAACATCTGGATGAGTTGAACATTGCTGGCGTTGGCGACACCGGTGCCGACTTTGACATCACCGTAACTTTGAATAGCTCTTGAATTAGCACGCATTTGAAGTAACTCCTGTGAATCTTTTGCTTACACAAAGAGTATCGGAGGCGTGTATCCAAACTTGAGGTCAAAGACGCGGTTCATATCGATTCGATCAGGCAGGTTTAGCTTCGATCACTTCTTGCGCCTCTGGGGCGACTTCGGTGACGGTGTCAGCGGCAATTTCTTGCCGCTGTAAGTCTTCGTATTGCTGCACTTGCTCAAGCCCTTGGGCGAGTTGTTCTGCTTGCATACGGGCCAAGGCATCAGCGTCCAATGGGTTGGCTTGGGTTGACTCATCGGTAAGTGCCAATACGGAATCGTCTGCGACTTTTTCCTCTTCTGGGAATTCGTCTTCTTTGGCCAAGTCAAACAAAAAATCAGAAAACGGCACTTCCAAAGGAATATTGGCGCGCTGATAGAGCATGCCAGTCACGCTGTCAACGGTTTGCTTCAAACGCTCGAACACCTGCGACTGGGGATTCTTTTTGTAAGAACCTGCAAACTCCAACGCCGCGCGATAAATACTGCCCAAATGCTGGGGAGGCAACCACGATTGGATATGGCCACGCAAAGTCGTGACGCGACGCTCAGAACTAGGCACGCGGCTTTCGCTGCCGTCCACGTCTTCCAAACCGTCTTTGAATGCAAGCGTGATGTGCTCACGCAATATGGGTTCGTAGTGGGCACGCAAAGCGTCGATCAAACTGGCATCGAAGCCTTCCACGGTTTTGCCATTCATGGCGTCCCAGAGTTTTTTACCTTCTAGGCCGGCGAACAAGATGTCGCTGGGTGGCTCAGCCTCAGGCAAAGGCGGCATTTCGGGTTTAGGGGCTTCGTAGAGTTGCGCAAGGTGGTTGACCTTGTCGATCAAATACAAGGTGAGGATCACCAGCAACAGCAGAACCCAAGAGATCATGTTCATCATGAAATTACTCATGCTGCTCTCCTGACTTTGACGGCTTCTGTCCCCGCGTTCTCAAGTTTCAGCGTACCGCGTAATTTCTTGACCACCGAGGACAGGATTTGGCTCACGCGTGACTCGCTCACGCCAAGGGTTTCACCAATTTCTTTGAGGTTTAATTCTTCAACGTAGTACAGCTGCATCACCAGCTGTTCTCGCTCGGGCAACTCTGCAATCGCATCGGTCACCGCGTCCATGAACTGGGCTTCTTCGACGATGACGTCGGGTTGTTGCGACGCGTCATCAGCAATCGCCATGACTTCTTCCGTCACGACTTCCATCGAATAGGTCTCAAACCGCTTGGCTTTGCCGCGTTCGCGGTGGAAGTCTTCTAAATCTTTACCCATGT
This sequence comes from Burkholderiales bacterium, assembly GCA_005786815.1. Lineage (GTDB taxonomy): Bacteria > Pseudomonadota > Gammaproteobacteria > Burkholderiales > Burkholderiaceae_C > Limnohabitans. The sequence goes on along the minus strand of SYDB01000148.1, from coordinate 834 downwards.
AGTCCGCAATTTCGGACTGGGTGGGCGTGCGGCCGAGTTCAGCCGCCAAAGTATGGATCGATTCGTTGTGCGACTTGTTAAATGCCACGGCAGAGCGGGGCAAGAAAGACAAGCGGCGTACTTCGTCGAGCATGGCGCCACGCACACGGCTGTGGGCGAAGTTCTCAAACTCCACGCCTTTGACAGGGTCGAATGCGCGAGAAGCTTCGAGTAAACCGATCATGCCGACTTGAATCAACTCGTCGAGTTCCATGAAAGCCGGAATACGCGCTTTGAGATGCAAGGCAACGCGTTTGACCAAGCCTAAATGGGCCATGACCAGCTCTTCGCCTGGCGGTTTACAGGCGCCATACATTTCTAGAGGTGAAAGTGCTTTCATACGTGCTCCGACGGATTACCAAGAATCAGCCGCTCCATGAAAAATTGCATCCCGCCTGACGCATGGTCAATAGGACGTAAGTGGGTACAAGCCTCGGCCAAGCGCATGAAATCGCGCGAGGCAGCAGAACCAGGCGCCATCTCGATGACGGACTGGTATTTCTTCAAGGCCCGCAAAACCATTTCGTCTTCTTCGATCGACGTCAGGTAGTGCACCGATTCACCCAAGAAACGCACGCAGACGTCGTTGAGTTTTTTATAGAGTTTCCAGCCTTCGGTTTGGCTGCCAACCATATTGGGCAAAAGGTAAATCTCGTCTAGAGCCATTTCTTTGCTAAGAATTTTGATAGTGCCATAAGCGTCCGCGATGGAGGATGGATCGTCTTTCACCACAATGAAGCGACGCTGACATGCGGCTAAGAAGGACAAGACCGATGGCGAAATGCCGGCGGCCAC
>SYDB01000147.1 GCA_005786815.1 Burkholderiales bacterium | reverse complement strand
TCTGACTCAGGTGAATTGGTGTTAGGTGGCGGCGACTATGTATAACCATGTGGTTGCAAAGCGGTCAGGTATTAACTGGCAGTCCGTTTCAAAATTGGAATTACGCCGTTCCGAATTAGGTTATGGCGACACCGTCTGGGGCGAAGATGCACCACAAGATTTTGCGGATACTGACTATCCAGAAAATCCGGATGGTTTTTCATCAGATACCTACACATCTGTCACGCAAACGCTGACAGATCAAGCTAGATTATCTTTGGCTTTGTTGCAAGAGCAAGAAGCAAAAATTAACTTTGAAAACAACCCGACTCCTCCAAAAACAAGCGCATCGGTGAATGAACACCTGCCATTTGTGATGGACGACTATGCGGCCGCAAGACGCATCAAGGTCTTGCTCGCCAAAGGATTGCTAGATAAAACCAGTGTGGGTCGCTTTGTAGATGACCAAGAGACTGCCGATGTAGAACTTGCGATTGGGGATTCAAAACCGTTGCAATCCCACCTAGAAGCCACACAAGAAGCCCTAAATGCCATTGCCGCTGAATCAGCCGAGCAAAGCGTAGAAGAACAAATAGTAGGGCCGGAGGTTCAGGCAGAAGTTAAAGGGATACCTTTAGATGAAGTTGCCCAACGCGAAGAGACGCAATTCGCCAAAGGATTGGCTCAAGGGAGAGAGGAAGGCAAAGCAGAAGGCTTTGAAATAGGTAAAGCTGAAGGCTTTGAAGAGGGTAAAACTTTGGGCCTGGAAGAAGGAAAAGGACAAGGCCTAGAAGAAGCCGTGCAAGATGCTTTAGCAAAAGGCAAAGCACAAGGCTTAGAAGAAGGTATCGCCCAAGGTATAGAGCAAGGCGAGCGCCAAGCCCGCGAAGCTATGGAACAAAAAGTAGCCACCCAGTGCGAGGTACTCTCGCAAGTAGCAGAAGGCTTGCATGATTTGCTGCAAGATCCACAACGTTTCTTCAACCCCTTGAAACGCCTAGCATTGAATATGGCACAACACATTACCAAGCATGAGCTGCGTATTTCTCCACAAGCGATCGACGCTTTGGTGCAAAGCTGTTTGAACGAACTAGACCACCCGATCAAAGGTGCGGTGGTTGTAGAGCTCAACCCCCAAGACAAAAAATTACTTGAGACCTTGATTGCTAACAGTTTGCAAGGCGTTCACCTAGAAGCTGTGCCTCAATTAGCGTCTGGCAGTGTGCGTGTGATTGCCAACGATATGGTGGTTGAAGATTTGATTGAAAACCGTTTGGAAGCTTTGGCAAGAAGTTTGGACCTTAAGGAGGTTACGCCTCGTGCAGAACCTGTTGTTAAAACTATTAAAAATCCAGCAACGGAAGTTCAAGATGCACCTATAGAACTATCTCAACAGGCTTCTACTGAAACATCACTACAAGCTGATCCAGAAGTGCCTGAAGAACTATCGTTTGAGCCAATTTCCGATTTAGATGAGCACGTTAAAAAAGACGATGGAGAGGCAGAAGATGTTCATTCCTGATGTCATCAATACACTGTTAATGGGTTTGATTTTCATGGTCATAGTTGTGACTGTGGTGCGACCATTTGTCATGCATATCGTCAATGGACAGATGACGACTGAGGATATGCAAAAAGAAGCTATTGAGGCAGTACAACAAGAAATGATGCGTGCCAGCATGTTGGCTGAAGCGAAGCGCAATGACCAAATACGTTTTCAGCAATTGCTGCTGGAAGTGCCTGATAAACCTAAGCCCAAACCAGTGGTTGAAGTCGATTTAGGAGCAGAAGAAGCGAAAGCCAAAGAAGAAACAGAGACGAAAGCGCAAGCTATTGCTGATGCTGCGGCTGAACAAGCGGGTGAAGCAACTGCAATTGACCCTGAGGTGGCTGTAGATGGCGCAGTTGGAGAAGAACTAGCCATTAATGAAATTGTGATGCAAGAAGGCGAGTCATTGGCGGATGTCAAAGCTCGCATGAAACGTGAACAAGCCAAAGCTAAGAAGCCTACGATCCCGCCAGAGTTACTCAACAACGCCAACAGCTACGAAGACAAAGTGGGCGTGGTACGTATGGTGGTGCAAAACGACCAAAGCCGCGTGGCTAGCGTTATTCGCAGCATGATCCAAACACAATAACCAACTAAGAAATTGCTCCATGCTTGATTTCGCGCAAGAAGTAGAGAACACGCTTGAGCAATTGCGTGTGCCAGATCCGCAACGCAGTGGCACCTTGGTGCGCTTGGTGGGTTTGACATTAGAGACGCGCGGCATCATGGCGCCCTTAGGTGCATGCTGTGAAGTTTTAGGCCAGCATGGCCACCGTATTGAAGCCGAGGTGGTGGGTTTTAACGACCGTACTTTGTATTTGATGCCATTCACTGACCCTGTGGGCGTGGGTCCTGGCGACATGGTGCGCGTGATGCGCAACTCAGGCCAAGTGCGTTTGGGCGATGGATTGTTAGGCCGCGTGATTGATGGACGTGGACAACCTTTAGATGGTCGCCCCTTGCCTGAATTGCCAGACCAAATGACATTGTTCGGCAGCCCGCTCAATCCTATGGAGCGTGGTCCTATTAATTCCATTTTGGATGTGGGTGTGAAAGCCATCAACTCCGTATTGACGGTTGGACGAGGCCAGCGTATTGGTTTAGTGGCTGGTTCCGGTGTGGGTAAAAGTGTGTTGCTAGGCATGCTGACCCGATTCACCAAAGCCGACATTGTGGTGATTGGCTTGATTGGTGAACGTGGCCGCGAAGTGCAAGCATTTATTAGTGAATCGCTGGGAGACGAAGGCTTGGCAAAGTCTGTGGTGATTGCCGCACCCGCCAATGTATCTCCTGTCTTGCGACTCAAAGCCACCCATATGACCCATGTGGTCGCAGAGTATTTCCGCGACAAAGGCTTGAACGTGTTGCTACTGTGCGACAGCTTGACGCGTGTGGCCCATGCGCAACGCGAGATCGGTTTGGCGATTGGCGAACCACCTACTGCCAAAGGCTATCCGCCCTCCGTCTTTGCCTTGTTACCCAATTTGATTGAACGCGGTGGCGTTGGCAGACATGGGCACGGCTCGATCACATCTATCTACACCGTGCTTGCAGAAGGTGACGACGCATCTGACCCCATTGTCGACATTGCCCGCGCATCATTGGACGGACAGGTCATGTTGTCGCGCACATTGGCCGACCAAGCGCATTACCCTGCGATTGATTTGAATGGATCGATTTCTCGTGTGATGCAAACCTTGGTCGATAGCGAGTCAATGCGCCAAGCCAATCGGTTTAGGCGCTTGTGGTCTGTCTACCAACAAAACGCAGACTTGGTGCAAGTCGGTGCGTATGAAGCGGGAACCAATCCTGAGTTGGACGAGGCCATTCGCTTGCGCGAACAAATGGTGATGTTCTTACGCCAAGACATGCACATCAGCGAAGACTATGACGTGTCATTGGCTAATCTTAAACAGTTGATGTCATGAAACCCCGAGCAGCTTGGCCTATCTTGGCAAAAAAAGCCAAGGAAAAATGCGACCAAGCCATGGCCGCTTTGGTCAAGGGACGCGAAAAAATCAAAAGCCTTGAGCAAAGCCGCGGTCGTATGGAAGCGCTTTATGCCGACTATCTGGCTCGCTCTATAGCAGCTGAAAAAAAATCTCTCAGTATCCAAGAGTCAGTGAACTTCCGTGGTTTTCTGCAACAAATACAAACATTGATCAAGCGCGTGGACGTAGATCTTCAGCATGCCAAGTTTGAATTGGATGTTCTAAAAGGTAACTTGCTAGCCGCAGAGAAAAAACGTATCCAAATGGAGACTTTGCAAGAGCAAGACGAGAGACGAATTCGAGAAGCCACAGCCAAGCGAGAACAACGTGAAATGGACGCTGCGGGTGTAATGCTTTTTAATATGAAGTAACCCAACCAGCTTGCAACCAGTGCCAATAGTGGGGTTTGAACTCCCAGGGAATCAGCGTTGTTGGTGCATCGTCTGCAAATACATGTGAGGTCAAGTGGTCAAACCATATGCCTTGTGCATGCAGGCTTTGCACCAAGGATTGGTTAAAAGCAGCGTCCATGTCTCTTGGGTAAATGTTATGCCGAATGTCTTGTAGTCGCAGGTTTTGCGCACGCGTTGCCAGTGTGGGTCCAGAGAGCAAGTCATGCACGCTTCCCCAATCGCGACCTGCCAAGGTGGTTTTGAGTGCGCGGAGGTCTTTTTCCACTTGCACTTCATCACGTATTCGGTAACGGTGTTGTCCCAACATATTGTCAAACCAGATGCTGGCTTGGGGATGTTTTGCCAGTAATCCAGGAAGATGCGCCATGGCATCTTGCCGATGGTGGCGAATTTGCGTTTGGCTATGACGCAGTGCCCGACCATGGCGCCAATTGAATAGGCGTTGGGCAAGTGGGTCGATGTCATACGCGTCAATCTGCGTGAACTGCGTAAGCCATGCGGTGGGCATCATCCAGCCTGCGCTACAACCCATCAATAGCAAATGGGTGTGGCGTGGTTGGCAACGTACTAAAAAGTGTTCAATATGCGCTACGGTGGGTTGCCAACGCTTTTGGGATTGAAAGGCGTGCACATGCCAATTCAGCCCACCGGTGCCTCCGGCATCTACTAAGTCTCTCAGTATTTCGCGCATTCCCATAACTGGGAACTATATCTTTGTGAATTCCACATGTGAGTGCCAATTTGACCTGGCATATTGATTGCAAAGTCTTATGGCACAGGCACATTAAGTGTCAACAAACCGTCATTGCGCACAGGAAATCTATCATGCAAAGCTTCAATTGGGCCCAGTTCATCGCTAGTACGTTCAGCATCTTGCTGCTACTCGGCGTTGCGTGGTGGTGGGTTAAGCGCAACAAATCTATGGGCATACAAGGCAACGGAGAGCGTCGTATCCAACTGGTCGAAGCATTGCCATTGAGTTTGAAGCACAAGATGGTGTTGATTCAAATCGACAACCAAATGGTGCTAGCCAGTGTCAGCCCTAGCGAAGTCAAAACCTTGCACGCTTGGACCGAGGAGACATCGCATGTTGCGTAAACCCGTTTCCTTCAAACTTACCTTCGTCTTGATGACGTTGTTATTCATTGCCATGTGCGTGATGCCGGTGATGGCGCAAGCGCAAGGTATTCCACTTGTCAATGTGAGTGGCGGCAAAGCCGGCCAGCAATACAGCATGAGTCTGCAATTGTTGGGCTTGATGACGACCCTCACGTTGTTGCCATCGATGTTGCTGATGATGACCTCGTTTGTGCGCATCATCATTGTGTTATCTATCTTGCGCCAAGCCTTGGGCACTGCGCAAACTCCACCTAACACGGTGTTGGTAGGTCTCGCTTTGTTCTTGACCTTTTTCATCATGTCGCCCGTTTTTGAGTCGGTCTACAACGATGCAGTCGGCCCTTATATGAATGCCAAATTGGACTTTGACAAAGCTTTGATCAAAGCTGAAACCCCTATTCGTGATTTCATGATGAAGCAAACCCGTGAAGACGATATTGCGATGTTCATGCAAATCGCTAACCGCCGCGAGTTAGACAACTCTTCACAAGTGCCTTTCACCACG